>CAZYGV010000028.1:0-10653 GCA_964647155.1 uncultured Thermoproteales archaeon
GATAGCAGTCATCACCACAATAGGTCTAGCGAGATTTGGTGCGTACTCGCTATGGCCTCCAACAACCATAGCATTCACCTCCTTAGCAGCATCATCTATCTGCATGGTTATCCTATCCAGTAACTCCTCTGGAGCATTTTCAGGTAGAAGGATCGTACTTAGTAACCAACGTGGTTTTGCACCACATACTGCAACATCATTACAAGCTATGTGCACAGCTAACCAACCAATATTCTCTTCAGCTGCTGTTATTGGATCTACATGAACTACCAGCACTGCATCATTTCCTAGATCTATGATTGCCGAGTCTTCACCATATGTAGGTCCTACAATAACCGCTGGGTCAACTACACCAACTCTCGAGAATACATACCTACGTAAGAGGTTTGGTGGTATCTTTCCTGACATAACGACAACCTCTAACGCCGAACTTACTTAATTGTTTTAGCAGTACGTACTCTAGCTCAAGTAATCGTCTATACCTACCCTCATCTTGTCTTCTCAATGCATCCAATACTTGAATCTCTAGCTCCTGAAGCTTTCTCAGGTATTCAACGACTACATCTGAGCAACTCGGTGAGATCTCTATCACTAGTACCTCGTAACCTCTCGGCGATCTAGCTACCGTACACACGTAGAGAGGATACCCTAGGAAGCTGGCTTTCGTAGCTACATCACCTAAGTCAACTGTTGATGGTGTCCACTTGTTAAGTGGATGCGTATGGACATAACCGATGAACCTCATGTGAGGATTACTTGTGTTTACGGGAAAGACCCCACCATAGGCTGATAGCACCAGTGGCCCAGTGGCTATGACCTCACCACTTGAATTAAGGTAGAGAGGTGTGACTACTTCACTACCTGTCTCGCTCTGTAACTCAAGTAATCTAGGTGCTAAGGTTACAGCTATCTTCAACACCTTACTGAATAGATCCACACCAAATCACCGGTTCTGTGTACTTCCCGATTAGTCCTGATTATAAGTATCCACTTATTCTCAATCAAAAAGCTATAAAATGTCCTGTAGAGTCGATTTAGCTGATGAGTTGTCGCTATGCTGATTGGTGCTGAGGGCGCTCGAGGCTGATAGCTTGATTAGGGCTGTGGTATTTGACTTAGATGGAACACTCTGTGATAGTGTTGAAGCACATGTGAGGTCTTGGATCGAAGCTGTTGGTAGTTTTGGTCATGTACTACCTAGAGACCTAATCCTGAGGCTAGTTGGTAGGACGACTAGGGAGATTGCTGAGGAATTAGCTAGGTTAGGTCTCTGTCCTTCTGTTGATGAACTTGTTAGGAGGAAGACAGAGATCTTCATTGGTAAGTACGTGGATTTGGTGAGGCCTAAACCTGGTGTTTACGATGTGTTGAGAGAGCTTAGGGAGTTAGGTCTTAGGTTGGGTATTGCATCTTCATCTAAGCGTGAAGCTGTTTACCGTGTGTTGTCACGTCTCGGGTTGTGGGATTTCTTTAATGTTGTGGTTACTGGTGAGGAGGTTCGAAGAGGTAAGCCTGAGCCGGATATATTTCTTGAGGTGTGTAGGAGGCTAGGTGTTAAGCCTTTGGAGTGTGTAGGTGTTGGTGATACTGTGTACGATGTTGTTGCATGTAAGAGAGCAGGAATGGTGGCTATAGCTATCGCTAGTGAGTTCTATCCCCGTGACTTACTTACTGCTTATGGAGCCGACTATGTGGTGAATACTCTATTCGAGGTTGCTACCGTCATTAAGTTGCTTATCGGTACTTCTCGATGATTGGAGTCTCTGAACAGCTCTCCTGAAAATACCACAAAGGGTGTAGTACTCTCGCTTTGTTATGAATGCTCTACCTAGTGCTCTCTTGAGTATTATCTCCGCTATGTGTACTCTGTAATCAGGTAGATTGACTAATCTCATTAGCTCTCTCACGTAGTTTAGCAGTATTTCTCGCTCCTTTCTCGTTGCTAGCTTCTGTTCTCTGGTTCTTTTCTCGAGTAGATACCTGTGCTTGTAAATTTCGTAGAGTATCACAGCAGCTGCATGAGATACATTCATTATGGGGTACTCTGGGTTTGCTGGTATTGTCACTATGATGTCACATTTCTCCAGCTCTTCATTTGTTAACCCTATTGATTCTCTTCCGAAGAGTATAGCTACCCTACCCTCCATCTTTAAGCAGTACTTTAGCTCCCATGGTGGTACAGCTATTCTGTGAACCAAGTAGTCGTGACCTGGCTTACCTGTTGTGCCGATCACTACATCGACATCGTCTATCGCCTCATCCAGCTTATTGACTATCACTGCACTCTCAAGTACATCCACTGCATGTGAAGCAAACTTTCTTGCTGTCTCACCTATCTGTACTTTAGGGTTCACTATGTATAGTTCGTAGAATTCAAAGTTCTTCATGACCCTAGCTATGTACCCGATGTTGATCTCGTATTCTGGCTCTACGAGGACTATTCTGAACTCAACCACTATCTATCCCTCGAACTCTAGTCAGTATCCTTGAGTTCTGCTCTATTATCACTTACCCCTAGTCCATGACTATCTTTCTGCTCTTGGGGAGGTAGCGATATATATGTTGAGGAACATTATCTTTCTTCAGTACGTTACCTAGAGAGCACCTTAACCTCACTATCGGTGTACTCGCTATGGGTAGTGAAGACAGATTGATTACAGTGCTGAAATTGCTTTCAGATGAGAAGAGGTATAGAGTACTCAAGTTTCTGGCTGCTCATGGGCCTCTCTCCCTTAGCGATTTAGCTAGGTTGCTCGGTATGGACACCTATACCGAGATGAGTAAGCTAAGATACCACATGAGAAAGCTTGAGAGTGAAGGTTTGGTAATACACGATACAAAGGTGAACAAATACCACCTTACGAAATTCGGTAAGGAGCTGGTTAAGTGTCTAGAAGAGCTTCAATCTAAGCTGCTTGAGGGTGAGAGGGAGATTCGTGGCGTCCATGTTATGGACATTGCCTCCGTGGAAATGCTTGACTGGCACTATCTGTATGAACTTCTTAGACGTGAACTCTCTCTACCTAGGAAGATGGCTAAGGAACTCGCTAAGGCAGTAGAGCTGAAGATTCACTCGCTTGGTCTTAAGGTAGTTCCGTTATCGCTTGTTAGGGAGGTTATATCAGCTACTCTTCTTGAGCAGGGTCTTACGGAGTACAGTAGCTTACTCGGTAAGTTAGGACCACCAGCATCTATCCTCAGGAGAGTACTCAGAAGACTGAAATCCATGGGTAGTATCAAGTTAGTGCTACAGAAAATATCTGAATACACGATAAAGGAGCTACTTCTCACGAAGTTATTCCCTAGAACCACATCTCTTCACTATGTTAGAGGCGAGGTATTGATTGAGGCTTTGAGTAGGTGGCTTCTCAACGACTTACTCTTTGTTCACAATCCCTTCATAATGTATAATTCAACCATACGTTTCGTCACAAGCTCATGCATGGGTACAATACATTGTAAGGATGGTGAAAGCACTTTAAGTGCACTTTCCTACTTAATTGGTCTATTCTCAGAGCTATATCCATTAGGTCAAGTACTCCCTCATTTCTCAACCTTTCTAGCAATGTTAAGAGCATCAAGAGACTCAGTGAAGAGGTTTCTACAGGAAGTACTTCTGAAGGACTATACTGGGGACCATGTCGTTACGATTCACCTAGATTATGGTATTCCTCCCATACTCAGCAGATACTTGGAGAAGTACTTTAGCTACTACATACCTACAGCTGAGGAAATCAATGAGTATTGGAGGTTAATTCTCAATGAGCTAAGTGAGCTATTTAATAAGTTCACTTCTCTACACGTTGTTGTTTCTCTATCACTGTGGTGTGATCTACGTGATGAGGATTTTGCTCTCTTAACTAAAACCATAGCTAGTGGTGTACCCATTGTGCTGATGAGAGGTTCAAAAGAGAATGTTTGCTTTACAGGTTCTCTCTTTCCTCTAGATATCAATGATGAAGTACCTACTTACCTTGGCTCAGTAGTTAGCACATCTATTATCGTGAATACACCTCTCGCTCTACACCTAGGTGCCGATGAGGCAAAGATCTTGAGCACGCTCCGTAAGTGGATTCAGGATACTACTCCTCTCATTAAAATTAAGGAGAAGCACAGTAGGTCTCTTAGCTCTATTGTGGAAATTGTTAGGGAGAGTACATGCCTCAAATACACGTCTGTACCAACTAGGTACCACTTGCTATCTTTTGTTGGTCTACCAGAGGTAGCTCTATCACTACTAGGTGTTAGGAAGCTAGACGATATTGATCTACATAGCTACTACGACCTACTTACACGTTTTATTGCTGGAATTCAGGAATCTGTGAAGGAATTTAATTCCATTGTACAGAATGAGAGGGTTAAGGTTATGTGGTGTTTACGTACGACAAGTTGTGCTAGTAAGGTACTTTCCTCAGTTAAGAAGTCTAAGATCTTACCTCAAGCAGTACCAAGTGCTACGTACTTAGGTCTTGTACCACTTTACCTACCTATTTCCCTACGGGAGAGATTGGAGCTTGTGCGTAGGTTGTGTAGCTTTGGAGATGTAATGTATATTCAATTAGGTTCATCGGCTAGAGATTTCATTGCTGAATTAGTTCATGAGGTAGTCTCATCTGGTAGCTGCACCGCACTGATTCCATTGATGGATCTAACGAAGTGTATGTACTGTTGCTGTAGTTCCATAGGTCTCTACGATTCCTGTAGGTTCTGTCTGTCATATATGGGGGTTGTTAAAGTAGGTAGGGTGATTTCTAGGTATTTATTCCTGGATGATGTGCCAGCAGTTGTTAGGGAGGAGTACCTTAAGAGGGTTAGGTACCAGTGCTTCTCTTCCTAGTCTGGAGTAGCAGTATTGCTTGAGCTAGGTCACCGCCAGTCTCTTCAAGTGCTCTTCTAGCTTCCTCTAGACTAACACCAGCTTGTGCCGCTACTAGGGCTACATCTTCTTCCGTGAATGTTGGTTTCGGTTTTTCCTCAACTACTGGCTTCTCTGTAATGCTACGTTCTGTAACTTCCTGCTCTCTGCATAAGACTTGGTACATGACCATACCTTGAGGTAGCTTTATTTGAGAGACCTGCGGGTTGTAGAGGACAATCTCCTTGCCAGTGCTGAACTTGATGACAACGTATTCAACATCCTTGACCTCGCTCAACTGAATACCAAGACTTTGCATATGCTGCATTAATCTCCTAAGCTCACGCATGCTAAATCTTCTCATATCTAAGCACCTCCTCCAATACTTCCTTCACCTTATCCTCAACCTTACTCAAGTCTGTACTCCTACATATACCCATTCCATAGGTACCTCTTCCACCCCCTCTCCCACCAAGCTCCTTGACTACTTTTGTAACTACATCGCCACAGTCAATACCTAGCTGATGATAGAGGTCTTTATTAACAGCAACATACACCTCAATGATACCCCTATCCTCTAGGAGATTTAGCACCACAGCAAGAGCTCTAGTACTTTCGGTGAAGTCTTTTAGCACCTCATTTACTACATCCCTATCGAGATTCTTGAAGCTACATACTGTACAGGGTACACCACGTACGTGTGACATACTCGCCTTAAGTAGCTGAAGGAGTAGATCTCTGGTAATTCTGTAGTACCTACTTAGCTTCTCTGAAGACTCTCTCAATCTCTCTACTAAACTCCGTGTGCTCTGCTCTACTGCTCTCACATCTGGACTACAGTTCAGAACTCTCGCTATTTCGTGCAATTTCTCTTCAATCTCGTCAGTGTATCTAACTAAGCTAGGTCCGACAGTGAAGTATAGCCTAATAACACCTTCTTGAACTCTCTCCCACTTAACAATCTTTATAGCACCAACTTCACCTGTAGTCCTACAGTGTGTTCCACCACAGGCTTGTGCATCAAATCCCTCGATTTCCACAACACGTATTACTCTAGCTGGTACAACACCTCCTTGATAGAGCGTGAATCCGAACTTAGCTTCTGCTTTTTCTCGCTCAATGAAATATGTCTTCACCGGTAAGTTTTTGAGGATAACATCGTTAGCTAGCTCCTCTATTTTCCTAACTTCATCAAGAGTTAGGTGCTTGTAATGTGTTATATCGAGTCTACTGATGTAAGGATCTTTCTGGGCACCTGCTTGCCAGACATGTTTACCCAGCACTGCTCTAGCCGCTGCAAGTACTATGTGTGTTGCTGTATGTGCTCTCATGAGTAATCTCCTTCTTGTGTAGTCTATTGTTCCCTTCACTACCTCTCCTTCCTTAGGTGCTACACCTTCGATCTTATGTACTATGGTGTTCCCAACCAATCTTACATCAACGACTCTACACTTACCACCTTTATGAACTAACTCACCTACATCAGCTGGTTGCCCACCACCTTCAGGATAGAACGCTGTTCTGTCTAGAACTACATACTTACCATTGATGACCTTCAGCACCTTTGCAGTAAACTCTATGAGGTATGGATCTTCATAGTAGAGCTGCTGTGTAGGTGGTAGGTCTTTGAGAATGGCGTTTAGTCTAGTGTATTCGTCCTCAACCTTCTCCTCAACTTTAGCTCTCTGGTGTTTCTCTGCTAGTATTGTGTAGAAATTGTCAGGTACTATAACGGATATACCGTGTCTAGATGCTACGTCTGTAACTACCTCAGGTGGTATGCCGTGTGAGTCATATAGCTCGATTAAGCTATCTAGAGATAGTTCTTTACCACCTTTCCTCATTACATCCTCAATTAACTTCTCAACAACTTTCCTACCTCTCCTAAGTACTTCCCTATACTTCTTCTCCTCAAGGTCAACAATCTCGAGTACCTTGTCCTCAACTTCCTTAACCTCTGGTATTATTGTAGCCACATGTGGTATCTGAAGTGCTACTACCTCAGTTAGTGGGTACTCGACATTCATAGAGTACATAGCTCTTAACATACGTCGTATGAGTAGTCTAACGAGATATCCAGCACCTGAATTCGATGGTACAACACCATCTGTTAACATGAGTATGACGCTCTTACTGTGATCAGCTAGCGTATAGAGTAGTTCCTGTGGAGTGGTTATCTTTTCAAGTTCACTAATCTCCAAACCAAGGCTTTTCGCTACAAATTCCCTAAACTTTCTTAAACTCATTTTCTTGAGATCTAGCTTACCCGATATCCTGGTTATCTTTGCCAGTAGGTCATCACTTACCTTCTCGAAGCCTAGTCTAGTCCTTAACTTCTCTATGAAGTTGGGGAACACAGCATCGTATATAGTAGGTCTTCCTGTGAGCAACCAGTATATTCTCTCAAGTCCGTACCCTGTATCTACGATCCTATTCTCCATCGGTACTATCTTCTCCTCATTGAGTACCCTATAGTGCATAAATACTAGAGTAGCGACTTCGAGCCCCCTAATCAGTACCTCAAAGTCCTCACCAGCATTACCACCACCAGACCACCAATCCTCAATAAATGATATTTCCTCGGCTGGTATCTTGAGTTCCTTGGTGAAGAAGTCAAAGCATAGTTCAACAGTTTCATTGTTCCAGTACACTTCCATTGGTGGTATATTGAATGCGTGATGAGCCATCATTTCGAATGCTGTTAGATGTCTACCACTTCTACCTACATTATCTACATCTGTTAAGCGGATACAGGGCTGTGAGATGACTAATGGATTTGCTGGTGGAGGGACAATGCCTTCGGTTACCCATGGTTGGAAGTCGTAGATTGAGGCCCCAACTAGGTAGACGTCCTCTCTCCACCTAGCTACGACTGGATACCTCTTAACTCGAGTATGTCCTCTTCTCTCAAAGAATGATAGGAATCTCTCTCTAACTTCATCCATTGAGCTAGGTCTAATGGATGGTGGTGGATTGAGTATGAAGGTGTAATCAGTACAGGGCTGATCTCCACAAACCTCTTGATCTTCACGAAGTGTCCAGAAGTACCTACCACATATCTTACACTTCTTCCTGATAAATCCTTCACGCTTGAAGAGCTCAACAAAGTACAGCTCTTCTCTACTCATTTCTTGAAACCTCTACTCAAGTACTTCCTCACCTAGGTATCTTAGGTCTAGATATATTATTAGTTTACACTACCTTCTTAGATGTTGAGAGAAGAAGTGCTTTGCTTAGAATGAGAGAGTTAAAATAGCTAATCTTTGCTATCCAAAGAGACTTGCTAGTCCTTCTGCTATCGATTCTTCTGTGGTTTCCTCTTTCTTCTCTTCTTCCTTTGGTTTCTCCTCCTTCTTCTCCTCTACTTTCTCTGCTGGTTTTGGTATCTGTGGTAACTCTACCTTTATACCTAATTCAGGTGCTTTACTTGAGAGTATTGCTGCTAGTATCTGTGCTTCTGCATGTGCTTTAGCCAGTAGCAGCGGTGCGGTCTCACTTGTTGGTATTCCTGCATTGACTGCTAAGTTAATTGCTCTGGTATGTGCTAATGAAATCACGTACCTCATGGTCTCTGGTACCGGTATGGCCGCATTAATGGCTAAGTTCATGGCTAGTTTAACGGCATTCTCAACCTCACTTCTATACTGGTCTATATTGAGTATCAGTTGCTCACCTGGTATAACTATCTTGTCTGATAGTGCTGCTTTAACCTTAAGCTCTATGGGTATCGGCTTTATACCCAATCTCATCAGTATTTCAGCTAGTTCTGGACTAATTACGTCACCCGGCTTAGCAACTACGGTATCCTTAACTACCCAAATTGTTCCTTCCTGAATTCTAGCTGGAATCCTCAATCTACTGAACCTACTCAGTATTGGACCCGGTGGTATACCTGTGTTTCCTGCTGGTATCACTATCTCAGAGGGTGCTATGTCACCAGGTCTAGCCTCTCTAAATACCTTGTTTTTCTCCAAGAACATACATAGCTCAAATGGGTTCTCATTACTGAATACAAAGATGTTTTGTCCGGTTAGGTACTTCTCCATCTCCTGAACTAGGGGGTTGTTATCACCGTACACTTTCTTCAGAGCTAATCTCATCAAGGTATTCTTGATTAACTTCATCACACTACCTCTCTTCCTAAGCTCTGCTCTTATCTGATGAAGTGCTGCTGCGGGAACACCTTGTAAGTTAATCACTAGCACTGTGCGGTAGCTACTTAAGAGCTTCGTAGCTTCCTCTAGTATTCTCCTCTTTCTTTCTGGGTAAGGTCTCCTCCTAACGTACTTACCCTTGACCGTACTCATCTACATCACTTCCATGGAGTCATACGTACTGCAGGTCCCATAGTTAACTTCACGTATGCACACTCAACGTTTTGTGGTATCTTAAACTTTTGCTCAATAGCTTCGAAGACAGCGACTATATTCTCAGCTATCTTCCTACTGTCCATATCCTCAGTACCAACTCTACACATTACTAGTGGCTGATCTCTGACACGAATTCTAACAGCTCTACGTAATCTCTCTATGTAGGCCTTTAAGTCGACAGCCGGTGTTATCGGTTCTGGCATCTTACCTCTTGGACCAAGTATTGGACCCATGATCCTACCTATGAGTGGTAGTAGATCTCTTTGAGCTATGAAGAAGTCGTAGGTCTGAGCTAGTTTCCTAACAGCTTTCTTATTACCAGCCATCTTCTCCACGTCATCTCTCGTCAAGACGGCATCAGCACCTGCTTCGCGGGCCTTGACAGCTAGATCTCCATGAGCTATAACACATACCTTTCTCTCCTTACCAGGTATTGGGTGTGGTAGCGGTACTACAATATTGAGTCTATTCTCAGGTCTCTTTAAATCAACATCTCTTAATACTATTATTAGGTCAACGGATTGCTTAAATTTCCTTGGCTTAGCTAATTTCTTGGCCTCTTCCACAGCTCTAACAATTTCATCCAAGTTTAAGGTAGCCATTATAGTAGACCCTCCTCCTTAAGCTTCTCCTCATACTTCTTCAAAACTTCGTCGTATAAACCTTGATCAATCTCCTTAGATACTATCTTGGGATCCTTACCCTCAACCAGCACACCAGCACTTTTACACGAACCAAGAACCTGTTTCACAGCTCCTCTAAAAGTTTTTGATCTAAGATCTCTGAACTTTATGTAGGCTATCTTCGCTACTTGCTCAATTGTTAGATTTGCTGCTTGCTCTCTACCAGGTTGGTGAGCACCTGTCTGTATACCCGCTTCCTTAAATATTAGTGCTGCAGTAGATGGTGTACCAACTTCAACTTCAAATTCCTTGGTATCCAGGTCGACAGTTACCTTAACAGGTACTGTTAGTCCGCTAAATTCCTTTGTCTTCTCATTAATGACTCTAACTACCTCAGCTATGTTCACTCCCAGTGGGCCAAGTGCTGGACCTATTGGTGGTCCTGTTGTTGCATTTCCACCCTGTACCATGAATGTGAAGGTTTTCTTGGTGCCCAACTAAGGTCCCTCCTAGGTCTTAGCCTTCCTTACCGGTTTAACGAAATCTGCTTTTAAGGTAAGCGGTAGTGGGTAGGAAGCATCCAGTAGCTCTATCCTAATAGTTCCACTAGCCTTATCTATGTGCGTTACTCTACCTCTAACGCCTCTAAATGGTCCACTAATGACCTCTACTTCATCACCTATCGATAGCTCCTCAATAACCGGTTTGGGTATGAGTAGGTGCTCTAGCTCGGTTATGTTTACCTTACCTGGTACTCTACCTCGTACATGCTTTATACCATAGATCAACCTATCTACGTAGTATG
>CAZYGV010000029.1:0-10623 GCA_964647155.1 uncultured Thermoproteales archaeon
GAACAGAGAAGTCACATACATAACCACGGTAGCTAATCCAGGAAACACGCTTAACCTCAAGAGACCTCAAAACCCCATCTCGAACCGCAGGAACCCTCATACCCCTCTCAACGTACCGAGCTTCGTAGAGCCTCACCACACCACGATCAAAGACATAGATACTGTGATTTGGAGTAACTCTCACACTCCTCCCATCACAGAACTCCAACTCAACAACTGGACCAGAGTATGGGTACTTAACCAAGAGACTTGGTAGTGCTTCAACTACCTGAAGACGCTCTACATCAATTGATAAGACATGAAACACATAATCCCAATTCAGTAGCTCACGAAATGTAGTGTGGATGAGTTTTCCACGAGAGATGACTACCGTAACCTCATCTTCAGGAAGAGAGGTAACTATTATGTCGTAGTTCTTCAACCAAGCATCCTGAGAATCGTAATCACCAGTCGATATAGCTACCCTAATACCAAGCTCCTCCCAGACACGAAATTCCTCAAACTTCTCAGTAGCTAAAGCTCTAAGAGGTGTTAGATAAATTGCTTTACCGTAACCCTCTAGCACGTTCTTAACCATAGCTAACTCAGCGACTAATGTCTTACCAGAAGCTGTTGGTGTTGAGAGGAGAATGTTCTTCCTCTCTAAGACACCAGCTCTAATAGCCTCTTCTTGAGGTGGATACAGCTTCTCAATACCTCTCCTCCTAACTACCTCAATTACCTTCGGTGGTAGCGGTAGATTATCGATCCTCATGACGTAGCTACACCTTGACCCTCTTTATGTAACCTGGCTTCGGTTCATATAACTCTCCTTGTCTCTTAAGGGTCTCAATAGCCTTCTCAACGAATTCCCTATCTATACCCTCCTCCTCAGCTCTCTTAATTAGCTCAGATACCTTGACCTTACCCCTCTCCTCCTCCATAGACTTAATTAAGTCCATTAACCTAGCTAGCTTCTCTTGCTGTGACCTAGGTCTACCAGCCATTACTATATCGATGTCTAGAGCACCTGATGTCAGATCTAGACCAGCACTCTTCAAGAACTCCATCATCAACCTAATAGCTGCTTCAGCATCCTCGAGAGTCACTATAGGTCTAAGAGCCATCCTAGCCTCAGCCTCAGCTAACCTAATGAGAGCTTCTAGCTGCCTAGCTGTTATAGCTATTGGTGAGTTAGGTCCCTGACTTTGTCTCCTCAGTTCAAGGAAGAATTGTTCAATCCTCCTAGCAGCTTCAGGAGATAGCTTAGGCTTTACGTACTTCCTAGCATACGCAATGTACTTCCTAAGTAGATCAGGTGGTATTATGTCCCTAAACTCCTCAGGTGTAGCACCCTGATGAAGCATAGTAATGTGTCTAGCAAGTGCTGAATCCCTACTCTGCTCTGGTTCATCCCTAATGATGAATATTAGGTCGAACCTAGATAGGATCGTTACAGGTAGATCAATGTTCTCGGCTAACGTCCTATTGGGTAGGTACCTACCGTACGCAGGGTTCGCAGCAGCCAATATAGCACACCTAGCATTTAGAGTCGCTACAATACCTGCCTTAGCAATGCTAATAGTCTGCTGCTCCATAGCCTCATGAATAGCAACCCTATCCCTAGACTCCATCTTCTCAAGCTCATCAATACAGCAAACACCACCATCAGCAAGAACAAGAGCACCAGCCTCAAGATAGTACTCACCAGTAGCCTTATCACGAACAACAGCAGCTGTGTTGTGAGTCACAATAGCATTAGCTATGAAGTTATGGCATTCAGGTACAGTCAAGTCATATACAACATATCTCCCTTTTACTAGATTTACCTCCTTAACCTCATCCCAGAATATATCTGAATTAAGTAACTTAGCTAAGTACTCTCTATCAGGACCCTCAGGAATCTTATCTAGAACCCTCTTCAACCACTCCTTAGACACAGTCCTATTCTTAATAGCATTTTCACAATCTCCAGCACTTAAGTACTTCCTAAGCACATTCCTCACAAGTATTGACGGTATATTATCCTTCAACCTCTCACTAGCTAATTCAGCAAGCTTTCTCAATTTCTCACACTTACCCGGTAAAGGTGAACCTATTTTCTCAACAAATCTCTTAATGCTAATAGCATCGGAAATAGTGACTACATACCTCTTCCTCTTACCCTCGATAACTCTACCTCTCAATGTACTTGGTCTGGAGGGTTCACGTTCTCTAATCCTACTGAAGATACCTAACCTAAGCAGTAGTAGGTGTACCTTGTACGCTAAGTCCTTAGATGTCGTATAGAATTCTATGTGTACACGTACCTTCCCCTTACACTCCCTAATCACGTATGAGCCATCAGAATCGAAGAGACCAGCTAACAACTTACTCACGTACTCATCTCCTAATGCTGTGAGATCTGGGTGAATGAAGGCTTTAGACTTTGGCTTTTGACACCCTATCTTGAGAAGTGCTTTAGCAATAACATACGACTCGAACCTTAAATCATAGACACCTGTTCTCTCATCTATCCTTATAGATGGCTCTTTACCAAACAACTTAGTGATCAAATCTCTTAAGTACTCGAGAACCTCAGTACTCTTCGTTGAGATTCTGAAGTACCCTTTATGCTCCTCTTCATCTACGTACACTGTACCATCTCCAAGAACATATCCAATCAAGTACATTAACTCTGGTGTAAACTCTGGAATCCTATGCCTACTACCATTTCTATGCTCTACATACTCGATATTGCGAGCGGTTAGACGAAGGTTAACCTCATCGAGAATCCTCTTCAGTATGTAGTACCAATGTGCATGCTTCTTGAAGCTATAGAGTAGATTCTCACTAACACCTAGCTTCTTTGCAGCATCCCTCAAAGTACCGAACTTTCTGCTTAGTACCTTAATTACTTCATCAGCAAACTCATCACGTAACTTAACCTTCACGTCATCAGGTAACTCGATGAACCTCATGAAATCAATAGACCTGATGTGCTCTACAGGAGGCAGTTTTAGCACTCTAGCAATGAAGTCACCTCTCTTGAGTTCACGTACTTTAACCCACTCAATCCTACCATCTCTAGCAACGAGAACAGGATTATCTGGTGTAAGTCCAATCGTAATACCACTGCCTGTCTTCAATACGGCAATTTCCCCGACTTCAAGTTTCCATGCATGGCTAGTCTCTAGGTACTGTACCTTAAGTGATTCCTCATTAAGACCAGCTATCTTAGTTACGAGAGGTACCGACTCATTCAAGTTCGAAAGCACTGAATCTACTACTTCACAAATTTGTACTATTCTACCATCACTGAGCACAATATAGGTATCAGGCAATACACAGAGACCAGCAGCTGTCGAGCCCTTACCTGTCGTGTATACTCCTCGAGGAGCAACACGAGCAACGAACTTTAGAAGCTGACTATTGTGAACAAATATAAGTCCATAACCAGCTACGAAGTTCTCATAATCCTCTACCGATAAGTCATATACGTACTCACTATGCTCCGGTTCCACTTCACTCACATTCACTTCCTTGATTTCAGCTACAAAGTCCCAGCCTAGATATTCATTCTCAACTAACTCGGTTAACTTTTGAATTCGTACAGATTTCTCACATCCAGACGACTTAACCTCAACACAATCACATTCGCAGTCAGATTGTGTGGTACGAAGTTCAACAAGATCTCTAGTACCTACTGGCAATATCTTCTTCAGTACTGGAACTACGCTTTTGCCCGGTGTCAGGTCTTGTGCCCTAGCAACTGTCAGTTTACTACCATTAAACACAAGGATGCTATGATCTTTCGTCACTACAATAGTTCTTCCTGTCTTAGTCTTGACAAGAACTACTTTCTCTGGTGCTCTGTGTCTAATAACTGCACGTACTTTCTTCCACTCTACAGTAAAGTCTTCTGGATTCACAGAAGGGACATAGATCTCTACACCGACATCTCTCAGGTAAAGGATCTCGCTTTCACCCTCTACCTTAACCCTGTTTCGATACTGCTCGATCAGTGTATCAACGATTTCACCAATAGGTCTAAACTGTAGGCCCTTACCTGGTTCGTAGTACAGAACAGGTACACTATATGTCAAGCTTTTGCCTGTTCCAGGATCGCCAACCAGTAGTATGTGTATGTCCCCTCTCACCCTAACTCCGTCTGGGTACACCTTGGGTACTCCTCCAAAGAGTAGGCATGCTATTGCCTCCTTGATTGGCCTCATTCCGTGTATTGATGGTGCTATTGACTTCACTATCCTCTCCTTTATCCTCGGGTCCTTAGCTAGCTCAAGTATCTTCTTCTCATCCTCAGGAGTAATCTCCACCTCTGCAAACTCCTTTGTCTGTGCCTCGATGTAGTTGATGTCTAGGTATGCTGAGAAGACTGGTGGTTTACTCTTCTTGAGACTCTCCTGCTGTATCCTGAGCACCCCAACGGCAACTACCCTATCACCTGGTTTCACGGTATCGACTAGGTCATCGATTAGTATTGCCTCTAGTGATCTAGGTAATTGACCTGGTGGTAAGTCCTCAGGTTTTTCCTGGATCACTATCTTCTGCCAGTCAATGTACTCACACTTCTCCTCAATTAGTTCAAATGGACCCTTCCTATTTGGACAAGTCTCATTAGGGCACTTAGTTGGAGTTACAAAGTGTGCTGCAACCTGTGGTACCTCGATCTCTGTTCCACAGGCTTTACACCTGAATATTGCCTTAATCAGTTGGTGCTTCACTGGTGTTGCTCTTGTTACAATTCCCTCAACCATTATGAGCTTATCTATGTGATGTGCTCTCAACCTTCTAATGCTAACTACTTCAGGTAGTCTACGGAATCTAACATTGAACTTCTTGTGCTTCTGTGCGTACTCGCTGTCCTCGATCCTAATCGCTTCTCTTAGTGCCTCTGAGATTACCGGTATTACCTCAAGTGGTTTCTCAACAATTAACTCAGCTAGTGAGCTATCGTATGTAAGTAAGTCAGGAAAATCTACGACTAGTGACTTACTGTTCTCTGCTATTAACCTAGCTATCCTAGCTCTGTACTTGTAACCCTCTTCTGGTGTGTAGTAGCTCTTAAGGAAGTTGAGAAATCTCTCACCTATTGTCTCTGGCGGTTTCGGTGTTACGATCGAGAGTTCAGGTACTTCACCTGACGTAGCCACGACCAATCACCTTACTTGAACTCATTCTCTAGGAATGAGAGCCAAGAACCTAACTCTCTGCAAAGCTTCACATATAGCATACGTTCCTCAATAGTTAGCTTCTCAAGAACTTCCTGTCTTGGATTAGGATTTGACAATGCTATCTTAACTATCTTAACTAGTCTCCTCTTCATCAGATCGAGAACCTTGATCTTAACGTGCTGTGCTTCCTGTGCTAACAATATGGGGTTTACTGACGTTGACTCTCTAGCAAGTTGCTCTAGTGACTTGAGATAGAGCTTAACCCTATGGAGAAAATCCTCATCTAGTTTCTGAAGCTGCTCGCTCCTCTCCTCGATCCAGAGTAATTTACTTAACTCAATTGATGTAGGTAACTTCTTCGTATTGACTTTAGCTAAATTACCTTTCAACAACATATCAGCTACGTACCTAGGTAACTCAACATTATCACCAGGTGAGTAAGGTCCGATAGTTTCACCACAGTATTCTACCCTAGGTATGTTCACGAGAACTGTGAGAGGGACCTTCCATGAAGTATCTACAGAAGTGTACAGTACCCTGAATAAACTCATATACTCACCAAAGTATGCACTCAATTTGATTTATGAGGGGGAATTGGATAAGGTGTACGAGGTAGCTCTACGTACCTATGACCTATATAGAGCCTATAGATGAGTGTTCAGTGCAGAGATGTGAAGCAGAAGGAGAGCATCATCTCAACTACTTGAGATAAAAAGGAGGGAACGGGTGAGTATTATTCTCCTGAAGTTGATAAGAGAAGGAACCTCCACTAAGTGTGCTCTATCTAGCTACTAGCTTTCTAGCTTCTCTCTCAGTTTCACGAAGCATCAGTATGTCTCCAACTCTAACAGGACCTCTAACGTTCCTCGTTATTATTCTACCCTTGTCTCTACCTTCAAGTATCTTACACCTTACTTGAACAACCTCACCAGCTACACCTGTTCTACCGATTATCTGAACTACCATTGCTGCTACAGCATCCTCGTATGGAGATACCTTCTCCTCTCTTCTCTTCTCTCCTTTAGCAGACATGATGTATCACCATGAGCTATCTCTTAGCTGGTGCTAGACCTGCCTTCACCTTAATCTCGTTAAGTTGCTTAATGATCTCCTCGACTAAGTCCTTTGCCTGACCAGGCTCGATTATGCATGCTGATGCTGCAGCAACCTCAATACCTGCTGCTTGTCCTAGCCTCTGCTTAGATGGTACGTAGATGTATGGTATACCCTTCTCCTCACAGAGTAGTGGTAAGTGTGCTACTATCTCTGGTGGATCAACGTCTTCAGCAATTAGGACTAACTTCGCCTGACCTCTCTCAACTGCCTTAGTTGTCTCGTTCGTACCCTTCCTGATCCTACCTGTTTGCCTAGCTATTGATAGTGCTTCGTATGCTTTCTCAGCTAGTTCCGGTGGAACTACGAACCTGACGTAAAATGGCTTACCTGGTATTGCTCCTTGTGCATACTCACGAATTCTCTCACTTGCCATAGGTTCAACACCCCAGTGTGTCAACTAACTCACTATTGTGGCAATTTAAATTTTCCTCGCTGTAGGGGACCTACTTAAACTTGAAAGAGAGTTTATAAGGTTGTTACCTTGAGTAAGGTGCAGGTGATTTACTGTGCCTAGAGTGTACAGATGTGCATTCTGTGGTCGTGAAATTCCACCGGGTACGGGTATGATATATGTTAAGAAGGATGGTACAATACTGAGGTTCTGCTCTAGGAAGTGTAGAGTTAGCATGATAGAGATGAAGAGGGATCCAAGAAGATTAAAGTGGACGTTGAAATACAAGAGACAGGCTTAGCCAGGTACTTCCTAGTGAAGTATTACTAAACCTCACGTAGTGTAAATTCCATAGCTCGATAGGTACCTCTTTCCTATTCAGTACTTCGTGATGAAACCTAGATTGTGCATAGTCTCTAGCTCCTAAGTTAGAGCTCAAGGAAGAGAGCAGAATATATACACCCGAACTCGAGTAAGCTAACGAAAGGAGGTGTAGTATCTTGAGTAGTATTGTTGTTGGTAGTAGAGGCCAAGTGATGAGAATTAGAGCACCTATAGTCGTCGTATTAGGTCACGTAGATGTGGGTAAGACCTTACTCTTAGACAAGATTAGGGGTACCGCTGTAGCCTATAGAGAACCAGGTATGATTACTCAGCATGTTGGTGCTAGCTTCCTCCCCTGGAAAGCCCTCGAGAATTACTGTGGTGAACTTCTCGATAAGTTCAAGCTGAGAGGTAAGGTGAAGATACCTGGCTTCCTCATGATTGATACCCCAGGTCACGCAGCTTTCTCAAATCTTAGGAAGAGAGGTGGTTCAGTAGCTGACCTAGCTATTCTCGTTATTGATGTTCTCGAGGGTTTTGAGGAGCAGACATATGAGTGTATTGAGATATTGAAAGCTAGGAAGGTACCCTTCGTAGTTGCTGCTAACAAGATCGATAGAATACCTGGTTGGAAACCACAACCCAATAAACCATTTCTATACTCAATTCAGAAGCAACGTGAAGATGTAGCTGAGAGACTTGAGGAGTTACTTGCGAGAATAATTCTCGAATTCAATAAACTAGGTTTCAATGCGGATAGGTACGATAGGGTTAGAGACTTTGCACATACGGTAGCTATCGTACCTACGAGCGCATTGACAGGTGAGGGCGTTGCTGATCTGTTACTTGTTCTCGCTGGTATAGCTCAGAGATTCTCACTTGATAAGTTGAAGGTGAGTACTGGTGCTGGTAGAGGTGTTGTGTTGGAGGTGAAGGAGGAGAAGGGTCTTGGTGTAACAGCCGATGTAATTCTGTACGATGGTATCATCAGGAAAGGAGATACAGTCGTTGTTGGTGGTCTCGAGAAGCCCATAGTTACGAGAGTTAGAGCACTACTCGTACCCAAGCCAATGGATGAGATGAGAGATCCAGAAGATAGGTTCTACGACATGGATAGAGTTGAGGCTGCTGCAGGTATTAAGCTAGTGGCTCCAGACCTGGATAAGGCTGTTGCAGGTGCACCAGTATTCGTAGTTCCTGAAGGTGAAGATGTTGAGAAGTACATTGAGTTAGTGAGAGCTGAGCTAGCTGAGGTCAGGATACAGAGAGATGTAGAGGGTGTTATAGCTAAGGCAGATACACTAGGTACCCTAGAGTCAATGGTACTCTACCTAAGAGCACACAACATCCCGGTTAGAATAGCGGACATAGGACCAGTAAGCAAGAGAGACATCTTCGAGGCATACGTAGCTAAGCAGAAGAACCCAATGTACGGAGTAGTACTAGCCTTCAACGTCAAGGTACCACCAGACGTAGAGGATGAAGCAATTAGAAAGGGAGTCAAGATCTTCCAGAGCAACATACTGTATAGACTAGTTGAGGAGTTCCTCAAGTGGTTCGAAGAGGTAAAGCAGAGAAAGCTAGAGGAAGAACTCTCCAAGCTCATTAGACCAGCAAAGATCAGGATACTACCAGGCTACATCTTCAGGAGAAGTGACCCAGCAATAGTAGGTGTCGAGGTACTGTCAGGTGTCATAAAGCCAGGTTACCCACTAATGAGAGCTGACGGTAGATCACTAGGACACATAATGCAGATACAGGAACACGGAAAACCACTACCAGAAGCAAGGAAAGGAGCAGCAGTAGCAATCTCAATTAGAGGAAACGTCATAGTAGGTAGACACATCAAGGAAGGAGACATAGTGTACGTAGACGTACCACTAGAACACTGCTACAGATGGGCATCAGAGTACAGACAATACCTATCAGACGACGAAGTAGAAACCCTGAGAGAAATCCTAAACATAAAGAAAGAACTAAAAGAGAAACGTAGAGTAGGGTAACCCGCGGTGATCCAATGCCAACATTCAAGGTAGTTATCAGCGATCCAATGACAGGACTATCCAAACAAGTAGAGGTAAAAGACCCAACAGCACAAGCCTTCATAGGTAGGAAGATAGGTGATGTACTAGACGGAAAAATACTCGGACTACCAGAAGGAATTAAGATACAGATAACAGGAGGCAGCGGCAACGAGGGTAGCCCCCTCCTACCATTTATCGAAGGCCCCGTTAAGAGATACGCACTGCTTTCAGGGCCACCAGGATTTCATCCAAGGAGAAAAGGTGAAAGAAGGAGAAAGCTAGTTAGGGGCAACACGATAACAGATACCGTCAGTCAGATTAATGTCAAGATAATCTACCCACCAAACTGGGATAAGGGACCCATCATTACATGGGAAGTTATTGGTAAACAACCAAAGAACAAGAGAATTCAGAAGCTCTACGAAAAGAAGATTAAGGAAGCTACTAAGCTAGCAAGTCAGACAGGAAAGTGAGGAAGAGGAGAGAGGTGGGTGGGGGTTTCCCTACATTAACCTGCTTTTTACGTCTCTAATTGCTTCCTCTATGGTCTCTGGTATCGGTAGGTTAAGCTCATTCTACAGTTTAAGTAAGTTGAGTAGGTTTTCTGGGTACTTCCTTACGCTAATTTTGATTGTGTAGTAGAGCTTGTTGTATGTTTGATCTTTACCCCTACATATCGTGTACCTGATGTTGTACTTTCTAAGTAGCTCAACTATCTTTTCGAGAGTCTCGTACTTATCTTCTGGTATTCTCGGTACTTCTAAGAACCCTTTACGTCGATAATTCCTGTACTTGATCCGTAGTAGTACATTCCTGATGTCCGTTACTCTATGACTTGAGATCAGCATTCTTCTCAGTTGTTGCTTCTTATCTGGATTCAGCATGTACTTCAGTACCTTGGTAAGTAGTACCTCGTTACTCCAATATGGTATCGCTAGGTAAGTGCGACCTTTCTCACGATACAACGTATATGATATATTGTATAGCTCAAGTACTTTACGTGTAATCAATCCTTCTGCTGAATTCACCGCAATGTACACAATCACTCTCGACCTCGTATGATCTACACAACCATCAAAATCTATTATCCCCGCCACAAACTTCGCAACATCCTCCAACGTACTAAACATACTCAGAAACTTCTCAACACTCTTCCTCCTCTTTGGTGCTTCAAGATCTAGATACAACTCCCTTAGCTTCCTATAGACCTCTACCTCGTTTCCATCACAATAGCTTAATGGACAATGAATGTACATAGAGAAACCAATGCTCTCTCCTCTTCTAACCCTGCTCACCCTTACTGACCTAATTTCAAGTACTGGATATGCTCGAAGCAATGCAGTTAACTTACCAACTCTACCAACACCATACCTCACATAGTTCCTCGTACTACTCCGCTTCTCCCCATCAGCAAAGAAAACACCCAACCTATAGTAAAGTGATGACTTGCAATTAGTTACGATAGTTAGCTTCGTACTAATTCCTACACAGTATGTAGCTGGATTACCCTTTAGCTCATTCAAAAGCCTCTTCTCCACTACATACCTCAACCACTCAGCAAAAAACATATACTGTCTCTCTGAAGATGCAATTAGGTGAAAGACACCTCTAAGAT
>CAZYGV010000030.1:0-10515 GCA_964647155.1 uncultured Thermoproteales archaeon
GCGTAGAGGTTATACGAGCACCCTTTGGGTACTACAAGAGCTTTGAGATAAAGTGTATTGGTCATCCGCTTTCAGAGCTCTCAAGAACGATAACTCTAGTTGAGAAGATACCTACTCGTCCACCATCACCAAAACCACGTAAGTACCTAGTGCTCACACCTGAAGGGGCGCTATATGATCCTCAGGAATTCATTGAGAAGTACTGTCGTGACAATGAGGTTAAGATACTGGTAGAGAAGGAAGCGCTGAAGAAGGAGTTGCCCGGTGGAAGAGAGCCAAAGATAATTGACTACTGTAGGAAATTCGGTATTGAGTGGGAAGGATTTTCAGATGTAGGTCACATGAGATTTGGTCCAGAGGCAACAATACTAATGGACTTAATAGCTAAGTATTCATGGCAGATAGCTAATGAACTTGGAATACCAGTGTACAGAGTATCGGGCACAAACATGTTCAACCTAGATGTACCTCCAGTGAGAAAGCATGCAGAACTATTTGGAGAGAGAATGTACACCATTGAAGTAGATGGTAAGTTCTACGTCCTCAGATTCGCCGCCTGTCATCAGCAATTCAGCATGTTAAAGGACTGGGTTATAAGCTACAGAGACCTACCCTTTGGCGTCTTTGAGCTGGCTGACAGCTATAGGTTAGAGCAACCTGGTGAACTACTACTCTGCTTCAGACTTAGGAAATTCCTCATGCCTGACCTACACATATTGTGTAGAGATCTTGAGGAAGCTAAGGAAATAGCTAAGAGGGTTCACGTCAAGATCCTTGAAGAAGCTCGTAAGTTAGGTAGAAGGTATGTGTCGTTATATAACCTCACGGAGAGCTTCTTCAACGCACATAGGGACTTCATTCAGGAACTCGTTAAGCTAGAGGATAGACCTGTGTTACTGCACTTCGTCGAAGAAGGTAAGTACTACTGGGTAATTAATGTTGAGTACCACATAATTGATGAGCTTGGTAGACCGAGGGAAATAGCTACATTCCAGATAGATGTTGGTAATGCAGAGAGGTTTGGTATTAAGTATATTGATGAGAAAGGTCAGGAAAGGTATCCAGTGATAATTCACACAGCACTTATAGGTTCTCTAGAACGATACCTCTACACCATCCTAGATACAGCAGCACAGATGGAGTTGAGAGGAGAGGTGCCTAAGATACCTACATGGCTATGTCCAGTTCAGGTCAGGGTAATTCCTGTATCGTCTGAATATGTTAAATTTGCATGTGAGATAGCTGATGAACTTGAGAAACATGGTTTCAGAGTTGACGTAGATGATAGGGATGAGACTGTTAGCAAGAAGATCAGAGAAGCCGAAGTTAGCTGGATCCCGTATATTGTCGTAATTGGGAAGAAGGAGCTTGAATCAGGTAGATTAAGTGTGAGGATTAGGGGTATTGGCGTTAAGGAGCTACCGCTACACGAGTTAATTAGGTTAATTGAGGAGGAGGTTAAAGGATATCCAAGAACAGAGATTAGGTTACCGAGGTTTCTAAGTAGGAGACCAAGGTACAAGGCAAGCGGTTAGAGAAGTAAATATTGTATCGCGCGGTGAATACGTCCCTTCCCCTCTCATCCAACCCTATCGGGGCTGTCGAGGGGGTGGGGACCGAGCTTAATCTATTTTCACTCGAAAATTTACTTTACTTCAAGTCATCTACACCTTTACTCAAATCTCTCACTTAGGATTGTGTAGAATCCTATTAGTGCTAGTCTTCTCCTAATGGAATTCTGCTCTGTCTCTGGAAACGCTTGGATTGCTTCCTCGATACTACCTATAGTTACCTTCACGAGATTCCTCTTAACTAACTTCTCCAATATTGTCTTTAGGAACGATACGTCTTCTTCTGAAGCTGCTCTGGCTTTCAGTACTAGCTGATCCTCCAGTCTTATGACCTTGATCTTCACACCCTCTACATTCACCTCCTTAGCTCTCTCAATCATCTTCTTTGGGACGTAGATGTCGTATATGTTCTCAAGCAAGTCTATCCTAATGACTTCACCGTCGTAGTAGATTTCGTAGTAAGGTGTACCATAGGGTGTAGTACCTATATCCCAACCATTTTCGATAGCTATCTTCTCAAAGAGTTCGTACTCAACAACTGTACTTCTGTTTGTAATGAAGAGGTCTATGTCATATGTCGACCAAGGTATGTTGTAGAGCAGGGGTATAACGAAGCTACCAATAACGACAAAATCAATGTTGTTCTTGTACAGCTCGGTAGCTACCTTAGCTAGAACCTTCTTAACCTTTTCGAGTTGTATTGACATCGGGAACCCCATACACAAACAGGTTTAAGCTTAAATAAGTTTGTGATCCATATCCTGTAGGTGCATTTCCTTGAAGATTAGGGAGGTGTTTACAGTACCCCTACCACTTGATAGGGTGTTTTCAGCACTCCAGAGTTTCATAGAGTCTAGGGACAACATGTACATATTGGCACCTAAGCACGTTATCATATGGTCTGAAGGTTTGATAACTGAAAGGGATCCGCTGAGTGAAAATATCTTGGTCATAGCTGAGCTAGAGGAACTCTCAAGTGATTTAACTAAGGTATGTATTGAGATTACGTGGGACTTCACTATATTTGAGGAGAGAGCTAGGAGGGACTTACAGCTAGGTGTATTCACAGCTAGTTACCTAGCTGAAGTGCTTAAAGAGAAGAAGTTATGGCTACTCAATAATACATCAAGTCTCTACAGTGAACTCCTCAAAATTAGATTACTTGACTACCTCAACACAGTGAAGAATTTCATTTACTCTCAGGTTCAACAAGAGCAGCTGTACCATATACAATAACGATATCCATAACAGCACCTGCAGATACGGTGAGTTCTCTAAGCTCAATCCTTAGACCGAGCACAGCATTGGCACCAACATCTCTAGCCTTCTCAACTAAGTCATCTATAGCATCTGCCAGCAAGTCATCAATTAACTCACTGTTTATAGGTTGCGCAATTACAGGAATAGCACCTCTAACTTCTCTCCTGTAATCAACAACGGCGTACACTAGTCCGTAAACCTTTACTACCTTGTACCCGGGTATTGAGTCTAGAGTAGTGACTATGACATCGTTACCGCGTAGCACTGACATAGCTTTCACCACGATATAGTGAGGGAGGTAAGTAACTTGAGGATTATCATAACAGTAAGTGATAAGAACTTTAAGTGCTTACGCTGTGGTACCTGCTGTTACTCTGGAGTTGAGCTGTGTCCAAGTGAAGTAAAACTCCTCACAAGTGAGCACCCTTGGCTCAGGTCCTATATAGTGATCAGGTATCAAAGGGATCAAGTACTTGGTACGAGACCTAGGTATGTACTCTCACCTAGGAGAAGAGTTGACTCGATATTTCTCCAGAGATGTCCATTCTTCAAGTACGTAGATAATGTGGGTTACTGCACAATATATGACAAGAGACCAAACTACTGTCGAGCCTATCCGCTATTCATGGGTTACTTAAGACATGAAGATACACTCATTGTAGATGTTCTCAATTGTCCTGGAACGTTCACTGAGGGAGCTAGTGTAGACATCATGTACGTGAATTCTATACTCAGAAAACTCAATTTCCCAGATGAATACCTGAAGATCATACCTAACATCTCTCCTCAAGTACCTCTAGATAACGAATGTCAAATCGTACTATCGCCACTTCACAGAAGAGAGCTACTCAACAGAATAGGCATTACCGTAGGAGAAATACTACGACAAGTACCTATCAAGAACTTCATAAAGGAGTTAGTCGTACTCCCTCTAAAGCTCTACTTCACCTTACGTACAGCAAAGTACCATGTCCTAGGTAACACGCTATACATAAGACCAGTACTTCAGGAACTTGAAGAAATATGGTCCTCGCTTCAAATACCTGAAGACACTATACGTGAGCTATATCACATACTCTACAGCACATTAATGAGACCATACCTCAAGTATAGCATACTGAAGTTACCCGATGTATTTCACAGAGAATTCGTATCAGCACCAATAATTAGCTGTGTACTAGAGAAGCTCTACAGGATTCAGGTTGATGAAATCGTAAGAAATAGATTACTCAACTACATAACTGAAGTACTTAGCAGAGTGCCAACCTACTTCGCAATTCATAGACTTCCAACACCGATCTATACACTAATCATAACGGCGACATCAGTATTGATATTACTCCACATGACACTACGTGGCTACTACATGAGGTACAATCTAGAAAGAGAAGTTGTTAGAGGTATCTGGATAAGTGATGTACTGGGTACAGGCCTAATAAGCGAACGTGGTCATCACCTGATCCCTCAACTACTTAACTACCTACACACCCTAGATTATTTAATTAATTAATGAAACGATATATGAGGTACTTAGTTAACACTAAAATACCGTTACAATACTTTACATTAATGGGTGAATTAAATGGTCAAGGTGAGGTGTAAGCTAGTTTCATGGGATGAAATCGTAGAGTGGTGTGCTAAATTAGCCGAGAAGATCAAGGAGTCAGGGTACAAACCAGACATCATAGTTGCTGTTGCTAGAGGTGGGTTCACACCAGCAAGATTACTTTGCGACTTTCTAGGTGTTGAGAACTTACTCTCAATACAGTCACAACACTGGACAGAAGCAGCGAAGATGGCTGAGAAAGCGATTCTCAAGTTCCCCTACACGGTTGATTTAAGTGGTAAGAAAGTTCTTCTCGTTGACGACATTGCCGATACGGGTGAGAGTCTTCTACTAGCCAAGAAGTTCATACTTGAGAACTGGAAACCAGCTGAACTAAGGATAGCTACGATGCAGTGGATCTCACCGGTGTGCAAGATGAAACCAGACTACTATGTTGAGGAAGTTAAGGAATGGATCTGGTATCAATACCCATGGACTAGACTTGAGGATACCGTTCAATTCATTACGAGATTCCTAAGAGAGGAGAAGGATAAGAAGCAGGAGTGGACATACGAAGAAATTGTCAACACGTTTAAGGAATGGTATGGCATTGACGTTGGTGACTTCTATTACAGGAAAGCTCTTGAGATGCTAGTTGAGAAGGGTATTCTAGAGAAGACCGAAAGAGAGGGGAAAGTAATTTACAGAGTTAAGTCAATCTAAAGGTACATGAAGATTAAATGCATCTACATCACATGGGAAAGAGCTGTAGAACTCTGTAGAGTACTATCACACAAGATAAGGAATGAAGGGTATATACCTGATGTCATAGTTGCTGTTGCTAGAGGTGGTTATGTACCAGCAAGGCTACTCTGCGACTACCTGGGTGTTACTGACTTGGTTAGTCTTCAGATTGAGTACTGGAGAACAGCTATTAGGAAGAAAGAGCCAAAGGTACGTAATCCTCTTACTATTGACCTTCGTGATAAGAGGGCTCTACTAGTTGATGATGTAGCTGATACAGGGGAGACACTTAAAGTCGCTAGCAATTACGTAAGGAAATGCTGTAACCCACGAGAGATTAAGACAGCAGTCCTTCACTACAAGTCAAGCAGTTGCAAATACCTACCAAACTTCTATGCTGAAGAAGTTAAGGAGTGGGTATGGATAATCTACCCATGGGAGTTCTACGAAGACGTAATAGATCTGCTAACTACATCGTTAAAGGAACGCAATGTAGCTGAAGTATCTTTAGATCAAATACGGAGAATATTTGAGGAAGACTACGACCTAGTCCTTAGCAGAGATACCGTAAGAAGCATAGTTGAGGAAATGGTCCTCAGGAAATTAGCTACTTACATCAATGAAAACACTATCCGCGTACTAACTACAACCTAGGCAGTAGGTACTCATCAAAGTGGCTCCACTGAATGAGGTCTAATCTCTCCTGCACCCTGCTCAGTAATTACGGCTACCTTTGCTTTTTCCCACATGTCCCTAATGGACTTCGCACCTGCATATCCGAGAGCAGCCTTTAGAGCAGCCGCAAACTCTCTCAAAACCTTGGATACAGGTCCCCTGTACGGTACCAAAGCCTCAATACCTTCAGCAACTTGCTTAGCTACCGGACTATACCTATCGAGTATGTACCGTTGTACTCTAGCTGCATGTGAACCCATACCACGGTAGTACTTATACAGCTTACCACCGATCCTAACTACTGGGCTAGGAGATTCATCACAACCAGCAAAGAGGTAACCACACATAACACACCAAGCACCAACAGCAAAAGCTTTTGCTGCGTCAGCAGCTGATCTGATACCACCATCTGCTATCACAGGTATCTCTAAACCGTAGTCCTTCAGTGCATCTGCTACCTCAGCAACTGCAAAAAGTGTTGGTGCTGCTACTCCTGTTACTTCTCCTGTACTGCATATACTTCCTGAGCTAATACCAACTCTCATACCATCTACCCTCTCTATACTTGTCACAACATCTTCAGCAGCATTGTACGTACCTATGTTACCAACCACGATATCTGCAGATACCTCCTTTACCAACTTCTTAGTTGCATTGATGCAGTTTCTGTTGTGGAAGTGTGCCACGTCTATGACTAGGATATCTACGTACTTATCAAGTGCTCTTGCTCTATCGATATCGAAGGGTGATATAGCTGCTGCACAGAGCAATCTCCCATCTCTACCCCTAGATGGTTCAATACCCTTCTCTCTAGTACTGAGCATTTCAGCTCTTATGAAACCTAGGTACCTCCCATCCTTAGTCACGACAGGTAATGCCGTTAGCTTACTCTCTCTCATTAGCGATGCTGCGTAGCTCACATCTGCTGTTATATCAAGTATTGGGATATCTCTCCTCACTATGGATGCAACAGGTTCCTCTGATAAGTTGAGCAGTACATCGACCTTTATGACTGTACCTAGTAACCTACCATCACCATCGACGACAGGAAGCACGTCAATGTTGTGCTCCCTCATCAGCTCTAGTGCTCTAGCTACACTATCGTTAGGACTCAATGTTGGTACTGAATCAATTACTTCACTAGCTTCCTTAACGTTTCTAGCCATCTCGATTGCTCGCTCCTTAGAGCAATTCCTGTGTAACACACCGAGTGATCCCAATCTAGCTAGTGCTATAGCCATTCTCTCCTCGGTTACTGTATCCATAGGTGACGATATGATTGGTATCTTTATGCTAAAGCTCTTCGTCACCTTAGTACTGAGATCAACTTCTGATGGCTCTACTTCAGCAAATCCAGGGACTATGATTACATCACGGAATGTATAGGCTACTGGTGCATGAACTAACTTATCACGAAAACTAACCATCTACATGACCTCCAACTCCTTTTCTTTGTGGTGTAGCACGTATTGTGAAAAACCTTACTGATCTACCTCCTACATATCCTCACAAAGTTACTGAAGATCTCACTCCCATACTTCATATGGTATACCTCTGGATGGTACTGAACCGTGTATATCGGTTTCTTAACATGTTTAAGTGAGTGCACGTAGCAGTTCTCGGTATGTGCTAGGTTTATGAAGTTCTGTGGAATTTCCTTAACCTCGTCATTATGTGATTCCCATACTGTGAATCGACGTGGTAAACTGACGTAGAGGTCATTTATCTCGTCTACAATAAGCTCAGAAAGCACATACTCAGGTCTCGTAGCTGGACCCACAGATGCTCCATGAGCATAGGTAATTAGCTGATGTCCGAGACATACACCGAGTACAGGTTTACCTAATTTGAGGACAGTAGCCAGTACATTAGCGATCTTCGGGTAGTCATTTGGTTAACCTAAATGGTCTACCACCTAGAACAGCTACATCAAACCTAGCTAGTAGCTCATCTGCTACCTGTGTATTTAGCTTCAGTACAGATTCTACACCGACCTCCTTCAGCGACCTAGCTATTAAGTGATCGCGCTGATCAATAAGTGAAACTACGAGTACGGTAACCATAGAGATCTATTCGAACTCAATAGTTGCAGGTGGTTTTGAGGTAATGTCATAGTAAACTGCTGCTACGTAGTCTCCACAGACTTCACATATCTTGGTGCTAACTTTCTCGAGATAGTTTAGGGGGATCTCACTTATGGTTGCCGTCATAAAGTCACGTGTCTCAATGGACCTAATGACTATTACGTACTTACCAACTGGATTGTTATCACATATTTTGAGGATTACATGTGTTATCTCGTTGTCTAAGGAGACGAGATCCATTACTAGATTATGTAGTTTGCTGTACGGTACCTCACAGAGATCCCTAGCCTCAATAGCTAGTACCCTACCGTATACTCTTGAACCACCCCTCACGCCTGTTGCCTTGGTACCTAAGTACTTGACATCGACACCTGTGGTGAAGTACTTACAGGCTACTTCATGTAACCTCTCTTCATACCCCACACTGATGACTTGGTTATCTAGGATAACTGCGAAGTACTGCGATGGAGAGAAACTCGATAGCATTTCCTCAACAACAGCTGTAGCCTTTCTCAAGATATCTAACTTCTCTAGACCAACCCTACCAACACAACGAACTAGTAAACCAGGACCGGGAAATGGCTGTCTCTTTAATATCTTCTCAGGAACACCTAATCTCCTAGCAACTTCACGAACTTGGTCCTTGTAGAGATCCTGTAGAGGCTCAATAACGGAGAAGCCATAGAGGTCTTCGACTCGAAGACCTAGTTGAGTTAGTACATTATGTTGAGTCTTTATACCTTTAACAGTCTCGATCCAGTCAGGAGCAATAGTTCCCTGAGCTAGAAACCTACATCCATACTCCTTAGCTACCTTAGCAAGCACGCTATAGAAGACGTGTCTAAAGGTCTTTCTCTTCTCCTCAGCATCCTCTAAACCGAGAAGATACCTGTAGAATACATCCTTCACGTCAATAACCTTCAAATCTAGGTAACCTGAAAGAGTTGATACAACATCCTGAACCTCATTCTCTCTAAGAAATCCAGTATCCAGTATGACAGGTACCAACCTATCTCCAATAGCTCTCTTAACTAAGAATGCAGTAGTCGTACTATCAACACCACCAGAAACAGCACAGAGGACACGCTCAGGACCAACAATCCCCCTAATCTCCTCGACCTTTTCTTGAATAAAACGCTCGAAATCCATACCTTGAGCCCCTTACTACACACTTAAAAACTTTCTGAAAACTAATGCGCTAACCAAGTTTAACAAGATCCTCAATAACCTCAACCAATCTAGTAACTAATGTAGAGAGCATTTTGCTACCCTTATCGTAGGTAGCTTTCTCAGGTAAACCAACAGCACCGGTACTCAATTCCTTTCTCCTTCTCCCTCCATATACATACACCATACCTGGCTTAGTAAGATCGGTACTCTCGAACCTAGATTTAGGTTTCTTAAACTCCCCTCTAGCTAACTCCATAATCACTCTCTGAGAGAGAGCTAAAGCAAGAGAAGTCTCGACCTCGCATGCATGGTACATAGGTGATTCACAGACCTCCTCGATAATATCACGAATGAGATCCCACCAATTAACAACAGCAATTACGATGTCAAACCTCTCTCGTAACTTCCTAGCAACTAAGTGAAGACACTCCGTATTCCCTCCATGAGCATTCAGGAGAAGAATCCTCTTAACTCCATGGTGTATAACTGATGTACAAATCTCTTCAAGCAATTTCATGAAGGTATCAAAGCTAAGTGTCAATGTACCCGGATAAGGCATGAAATGTGAACTACAACCAATAACAACAGTAGGCACAACCAGTACCTTCAATCCCTTCTTCCAACACTCAATGGCTGCTCTAATTGCAAGCTCCTCAGCAATGTATGCATCAGTATCGAGTGGTAGGTGATGTCCATGCTGTTCAATGGATCCAGTGGGAATAATGACGGCAGCTAACTTAGGTATTAAGTCCTTAAGCTCATACCACGTATATCTAGACCACAGTACTCTTTCCCTCTCACTAAGTGGGGCACTAACCATACACCTACACCTCACCAAACATCTCTAATGCAACCTTTAAACTCAAAACAGCACCACCATGAGCTGTAAGCCTCTTTCTAACAACAATAGGTAATGTAAAGGGAACACTAACACCGGTAACCAATGCATCTTGATCACTCAAAGCTTTAATCTCAAGTATGTCGCTCTCAGTTATCGACTCGGAAACCATCTTAACGTAATGTAGATCCTTCGGATTAATCATTCTCTTAAATATCTGAGTCATACACTGCGACGTTACATTTGGATCAACTCTAGATGGTCTCTGAGATATTATGCACAGTCCAATCATGAACTTCCTACCTTCAGAAGCAATCCTCATTAAGGAATACTTTGATGGAGCATCCTCACCAACAGGAGCGAATACGTGAGCTTCCTCAATGATTATGAAGGTCGGTGGTATCTTTCTCTGAGTAGCGAGGTAGAATATGCTATCAAGAATTACAGATGCAAAAGCCTGCTGATCAACTCTATCTAAACCACTTAGATCAAATACAGCAATACCCCGTTCAAGTAGTATCTCCTTCATGTTAAGCAACTTAATTGGTTCACCACGAAATTCCTCACCAACAGTAGTTATGAAGAACGGTCTATTACGGAAGAGTAACCTAAGCTTAGTCTCAAGAC
>CAZYGV010000031.1:0-4594 GCA_964647155.1 uncultured Thermoproteales archaeon
ACCTTAGTTAGTGTACTTGCCTGTAGCTTCTGAATTACCTCATTCACGATACCTCCTCCAACTCTATGCATCTGTAGTTCCTGAGTATTTGTACATTGTCTCAGACACATTATGATCCTCAATTAAAGCTTTGGTACCCGTATCTGGGGGTATCTGGGGATGGTCTTACCACGGGTAAATGGTGCTTTCTATCTTGCTCCCTGATCTGGAGTTGGTTTATTACTTACGTGGGTAGTTTTCTCTATGGAGTTGTGATGAGAATGGTGCCCACGTGATTGGTGATGAGTAGGTCGGCGGCTGATGGAGGTGTACCTCCTTGAGATTACTGCTTATTTTGCTTGTCGTTCTCGTTCTAATACCTGTGCTCTATTTCCTTGTGCTTAATCAGTTCTGTGGTAAGGTACTTAGTCAGCGGGTTTTCGTTGATTGCTGCGATGTTTGTCCCGGTACCTACCTTGTCTACTGCGTTAATGGTTGTGGTTCCTTAGTTGTTAACTTCACTGAATTTAGCTCTGTTGAGTACCCCGTAGTTAGGTTCTGTATCAAGTATTTGATTAATGATGTCCATGGTTGTACTTGTGGTTCCTTAGTTCTTCGTGGTAGGTTCTGTGTTCTCGATAATGGTTCGATTTGCTGGTTCAGGTTCCCTCTATTTATTCCTAAGGGTCTTGTTGTTGGTGATGTTGTGCATCTCTACTATAACTCGTGTTTTCGTGTTGTTGATGTTAGGTATATTCTGCTTAGTCTTTGTGATGGTAGGTCTCTGTACCTCAAGTGTTTTATTGTATCGAATGGTAGTGATACACTAGTTTATGACTGCTTTTCCGGTGTACTGGTTGAGGGGTTACTTAGGTTCTGTGGGTTGAGGTTCTTCGTCAAGCTATGTGGTACTAATCTGTGTTGGAGGTTCAAGCTGTATGACCTCTATGTTGATTGGTATGAACTATACTCCTTCGCTCACTATGTCAATTCCTGTTTTCGTGATTTTGTGAGAGTTTGTTGTATTGGTGAGTCTGTTCTTGGTAGGGATCTCTTTGTCTTTGAAGTTAATCCTCGTGGTAAGTGCTGTATTATGGTAGTGGGTTGTGTCCATGGTACTGAGGTCATTACCGCTAATGCTTGTCTATACCTAATTGAGAGATTTATTGAGCAGCGAGATCTACTCATTGAAGGTAATGTGTGTCTAGCTGTTGTCCCAGTACTTAATCCTGATGGTGTTGAATTCGGTAAGTGTGTTCCTGATGATCTCTATGTAGTATACGCTAGGAGGAATGCTCTTGGTGTTGATCTCAATAAGAACTTTCCCTATGGTATTCCTCCGTACCCTAGTGAGCCGGAGCCAGCTAGTTTGAGGTATCCAGGTATATACCGTAGACCTGTACCTGAGGTCAAGGCTTTGATGCAGTATCTACTCAAAATTCACCGTAGGCTTCTACTCTATGTAGAACTTCACTCAGGTGCTGATGAGAAGCTGGTGCTATACCCGAGTGGTGTTCCTGAACTAGATCATGTAGTTACTGATCTCGTTAACTCACTTAGAGCACATGTACTACGTGAATACGATGTGTGCGCAACTGCACCCTCAGGTCAAGGTTATTGGTGGGTTTACGGTAGGTTGAGGAAATTAGCTATCTTACTTGAGGTATATAGTGGTGCCAGTGGTGAAAGTAGATTCAATCCACTATGTGAGGATGAGGTAGATGCCGTGTGTAGAGAAGTCTACAATGCCATTAAGTTCCTCATACTGAGGTTAGGAATGAGTTATGTTTCCTAAGCTCCTTCTCCAACACCTTCAGTAACTTCCACTGTGTTTGAGAGTCGTAGGGTATTGCAGCAACCTCTCTATGACCTCCACCACCTAGTTTCCTCGCTATTGAGGATACATCGATAATTTTACTCACTAAAGTAGCTTTCATCTCATCTGGTCTCAGCAGCACATAGAGAGCAGCATCTGGATACCTCTCCTCAATTAACTTCCTAACATCACTCACTAAGATACGGGAAGTAGGTACTCTAGCTACAACTACTCTGTAGTTCTCAACCTTTAGCACACTTATATTCTCAAGCACCTTAGCCAGGTACCTGCTATACTCTGGATTCACTTTCTCAGCTAGCTCTCGCAAGTACTTCTCATCTATTCGACCAGTAACGAAGTAGTTAAGCAATTTATACCTCAATTTCATGTTATTGAACCACTTGAGTACTTTGTCTATTATGTAGCTTATCTCCATGGAGTGTGTACCAGTATCTGAGTCCTTAGCTAGTTCAACTAGGTATTTAGTGAATAGGTCTAGCATATGGTCTCTAGCTAAGTACTCAGCTACTACTTCAGCACATGAGTTCTTTTCCGAGTTCACTACTAGTGTTGTTCCTTCAATAGATAGCTTTTTCTTGGCTTCTGGAGACCAGTTGTGATGATCTATCCACGTGATTTCAACTCCCTGCTTCACGAATTCTGTTACTACTCTGACTATGTGGGGTATGGTGTGTGGTTGTGGACAGAGATCGCAGACAAATACTCTGTTTATACCCATTACCTCTGCTTCCTTAAGGACTCTCTCCATTATCTTCGGAATTGCTGATACACTGGAGAACCTACATAGTTTAGTTACATCACTTACAACACGTTTCAGCGTTCTGATTACTATTGCTGCACACACTATACCATCTAGATCTAGGTGTGTTACTACGAGACTACTCATACCAACACTACCTACTTTGGTCTATACACTACATTACCTGTCTCTTCGGTAACCCTATAACCACTGTATCCCCTAATGAACTTCTCTAGCTCACTACTCTTTAAAAACTCAATTAATTGCTCTACACCTTCCTTACGTAGCTTCTGGATAGGTATCACAAAGTCATACCATTCCCACGTTAGGTGAATGTACTTAAGTCCATACTTTTCAGCTACATACCTAAGCAGCACACCAACATCTGCTTCGCCATTAGCAACTGCTCTAGCCACCTCTTCATGAGTTCTAACCTCTCTATCATAGCCAATTAACCTTCTCCTGATCTCAGGTACACTAGTACCTAGCTCCTTAGCGCACTGCTCAATCAGGTACTCTATGTACATCCTCGTACCTGAACCCAAATTCCTATTGATGAAGCGATACCTCTCCATCACAACATCTAGAAAGCATTTAATATCTAGCTCCGGTCTGAATCCAAGAACCAGCTCTCTCTGATATCCTCGAACAATTACTACTCGATCTTCTAACCAGTAGTTTCTCAGATACGTGATGTTATACGTTCTCGTCTGTGGATCGTAGAGATGTGATGTCGCTACGTCGCCTTCACCTATCATGAGTAGTGAGAGACCACCAGCAGAACCTACCCAAGAGATCTCTACACTAAGTCCACGCTTACTTTCTAGGTACCTAGCAATTACACCCAGTAATGGATCGTGACTACCAACGATATGTAGGTCAGGTACCACGAAATCTGAAATCCTCTTCTGAATCCACTTAATACCCTCCATATACCTTCTATAGAGCCTTAACAGAGCTTTACCTTCCTCAGTTAATTTAGCTCCACCACCTCCCACTCCACCACGTTTCCTCTCAAGTAACTTAACACCGAGGATGTTTTCAGCTTTTGAAATGAGTTCCCAAGCACTGGAGTAGGGTATACCCATGGCCTTTGAAGCAGCTAGTATAGAACCACACTCCTCCACTAGATGAAGGAGAACTAGAACCCTGCTATTGAGTACTTCACCACCCTCTAGCTCAAGTACGAGATCTAGCTTTGGTTTCAATCTCCTTGATAGGTTATTAGACGTACTCACATACACACCTCGCCAGTAATCAGCAAGGCTAAACTTCCTCATCGCTCAGGGGGAAAGCTGTTCATCACCGGACTAGTACTCGCTCTCTGCACCTTAAAGTTACTTACTTACGTAGAGAACCTGTAGATAGGTAGTTGGTACTAGCAATACACGGTCTAGTACTGCTACGATACTCAGTAACTTATCTAGGGGTAGATCCAGCGGTAGTGGTAGTGCTGGTCTCTTACCTAGCTTAATGTACTTGATAGGTACTGTAGGTGGTAACTTACCTAGCTCACGTGCCTTTTCAATAGCTAGTTCGAGATCACCGATATCATCTACGAGCCCTACCTTAACCGCATCTCTACCACAGAAGATAGATGCGTTGAGTATCTCATTCAGGTACTTCTTATCTAGCTTATCTTCTCTCTCCTTAAGTACTGTATCTACGAATACCCTGTATGTGATGTTAACTATTCTCTCAAGAATTCCCCTCTCTTCACTACTTAGCTCTCTAAAGGGACTCGCAATATCCTTGTACTTACCTGACTTAAGTACCACGACCTCTATACCTAGCTTCTCAAGTAGCTTCCTGTAATTTACAATTGTTACAATTGAACCTATTGAACCAACAAGAGATGTCGGTGATGCAACTATGTAGTCACCTGATAGAGCTATTAAGTAACCACCTGAGAGAGCACTTTCAGTTATGTAAACTACGACGGGTATGTTGTTCTCTTCCTTGAACTTCCTAATCATCGTGTATATGAGGTAGCTTCCAGTAGCTGAGCCACCGGGGCTATTGATCACAAGTACTAGAGC
>CAZYGV010000031.1:4694-10500 GCA_964647155.1 uncultured Thermoproteales archaeon
TGAGGTAGCTTCCAGTAGCTGAGCCACCGGGGCTATTGATCACAAGTACTAGAGCACCACAATTTTCACGTTTAGCTCTCTCTAGCATCTCCTTAACGTCATCTGGTGATATGTACTTAGCTATTGGGAATATAGGTTTTTCAGTAACTACCATTCCACTTATCTCTATAACACATATACTTCGTGGCTTTAGAATAGGGATTTCGAACTTAGTTTCTGGAGCAGCTGTTAGTAGTAGGTAAGTTGCTACACCTATCAAGATGCTTACTACGATTGCTAGGGTCATGAACTTCCAGAGAGTACTAAATCTCATGTTATCACACGTTGACTTATCTCTCGAGAGTTTTTAAGCAAGTCTCAATACATATCGTAGTAGCTTTGATTAGGAGGTTCAGTGGTAGGCTTGGTGGTGTAGTTCTTACTCCGAGAGCTGATATCGATCTAGAGGTCACGTACTCTGTGGCGTATGGTATGTGTATGAAGCAGCAGATAGTGTTGAGCTTCTCTGTGTTCACTGTGTGTAGCATTACGTAGTACAGGTAATTACATAGGAAAGTTCCTGCACAGTAAGATACCCTTGCTGGTATCCCACTTTTCCTCAGTTCATTAACTATCTCCTTAACTGGAGCATTAGTGAAGTACGCAGATGGCCCGTTTTCTACCACTGGTACATCTACTAGCTTTACACCGTCGATATCCTCTTCTTCTGAGTCCACTATGTTCAATGCTACTCTCTCGATGTAGATCTCAGTTGATGTAGGTCTTAAACCTATGCCAATCGCTACCTTTGGTCTTATGCCAATTAGTAACTTAGGTACTTCATTCTTCACGAATTTGTAGGATACTGGAATTGACCTACCCAGTACTGTATGTTCAAGGATCTTCCTACCATCTAGCTCTCTAGCAATGTACTCACTTGGGTTTACTTTCTCTTTACCCCAGGAACTGAAACCTAGGATGAGTACAGTCATACTGTGTTACATGATGGATGTACGACTTATCAGTTGGGTGGCTTTTCTCGTCATCAATCACCGGGGGGCAAGTGTCATCATCGAGTACAGTGAGTTACTAGGTGGAGTTAAGTTTTTGTCTTTTACTGATATGTGGTGAGAGGTATCGCGTGATTTGTCATGAAGTTGATTGAGAAGTACTTTCCGTACAGTGTGTGGAGAAGGTATCAACGTGAAATTGCTGAGGTAGTGTATAGTGGTGTTGTTGAGGGTAAGGTTATTCTGATTGGTGCTCCGACAGGTCTGGGTAAGACCGCTGCTGTTTTAGCTGGTGTTCTAGCGGCCATAGAGGACATGAGTCGTGGCAAGGTCTTCTTCCTCGTTAAAACTAAGAATGAAGCTCAAGCACCTTTTAGAGAGATTAAGGCGTTATTTCGTAGAGGTATTCCAGAGTTAGTTGCTGTGTTTAGAAATAAGAGGGAGATGTGTAGTCTAGAGTACGCCAGGAAATTGAGCTATGAGGAATTCCTTGAGGAGTGCAGATACTTAACTGAGCATGGTCTCTGTGAGTACGCTAAGAATGTCAAGAATCTAGGTGTAGACGAGGTTGAGGAATTGATACTACAGGCTAGATCACCAAATCACTTCATACAATTACTAAAGAAGAGAGGTTACTGCCCTTATGAGGTGTGTAGGGTAATAGCTTCTAGAGCTAAGGTCATAATAGGTTCGTATCACTATGTCTTCAGTAGTGCTGTGAGATATGCATTTTTCAACTCTGTACCTCTAAAGCTAGGTGACCTAGTGCTGGTAATTGATGAAGCTCATAACCTACCTCAGTCAATAATGGATATAGAGACAGCTTCACTGAGTGAGGTAACGCTGAGGTTGGCTGAGAAAGAGGTTAAGAGATATCTTGTTAATCCCGATGAGAAGAGAAGAGCACTCTTTGCTCTAAAAGCAATAGAGAAGATATTTCGTGATGTGAAGAAGAGATTTGGTGTCGATGAACTAGAGGGTAAATTAAAGCTTCTTGAAAGGAGCTTTATTGATGCTGCATTTGAGGGAATATACTACCTAATGGATGTACTACCCAAGATAATTCAGAGGAAGAAGGAAGTATTAGGTTCACCAATAATCTCTAGCCCCTTGAGGAGAGTAATTGACTTCTACAGGAGGATTGAGAAGACAGGAATTGAGTATGCACTCTTCATCACGTATGAGGAGGGTATTGCAAAGCTCGTGTATAAGTGTGTTGATCCAAGTACTGTCTCCAGGCATGTACTCAGTGCCGTGCATTCTGCAATTCTCATGAGTGGTACATTACCTCCATTACAGTATTTTACGTCAGTTCTTGGTCTACGTGGAGAACAGGTTACTGAGCTACGTATTGATACTAAGGAGTTCATTCCTAGAGAGAACATTACCATCTTCATCTTAACAGATGTCACTACGAGGTATATTGAAAGAAGTGAAGATATGTACAGGAAGATAGCTACGGCAATTGCCGAGATACATAGAGTTAGGAAGAGAGGTTGTACTTTAGTTGTTGTACCTTCGTACTCAGTGCTAAGGGGTATCAAGAGGTACCTACCTGATGATTTACCTGCATTCTCAGAGACTACTGAGACTACTGTTGATGATGTGATCAAGGCAATAGAAGAGAGGAAAGACTTAATAATCATGGCTATTGCTGGTGGGAAGATAATTGAGGGTGTTGAATTTAGAGGTAATACAGGTGAGAACTTCATTAAGACTGTAGTCATTGTCGGTGTTCCGTACCCAGAACCTGATGATTTCATCAAAAAGTACTATGACAGCATTAGCTCTAGACTCCTTGATCAAGAGCTTGCATGGAGTTGTGTATTTACTGTACCAGCAATGACGAAGGTTAAACAAGCTATTGGTAGAGCGTTTAGATCTGAGAGAGATAGAGCCGTTATAGTGCTCATGGACTATAGATATCGAGATCCAAGACTACTTAGCTTACTCTCTGATGTTGTTGATCCAGACCGTGTAATCGTAGCTGAGACACTCGATGTTTTAAGTGAGTACTTGAAAAAGTGCCCTATATGAGGAATTTACCACAGTAAGGACAGTAGATGTTAATTTCTCCTAGAGGGAGTTCTCTACCACAGTAAGGACATCTCTTCCTCCGTATACCTGTTACCTTCTCCTCTACCTTCTGCTGAGGCGGTGATGGTTGTGTTTTTTCCTCTGTTATTGCTTCTTTTTCAGGTGGAGGAGTTGGTTTCTCAAAACCCTTACTCTCCACAGAAGGTTTCTCTTCTGGCTGTTGTGGTGCTTGTGGCGCTGTAGCTCTTTGAGCTGATGGTGGAGGGGTTAGTTGTGCTGGTTTATGTGGTGGTGCTTCAGCGATAGCTATTGGTGCTGATGTTGGTGCTTGTGCTGGAGCAATGGCTTGAGGATGTGTTTGATACTGTGGTGTGGAGGGTTGAGACCTTGATGTTAGGCTGGTTTGAGCAGCTCTAATCGAAGAGGCTATATCCCTAAATACAGTTACCACAAGCTTAGCTATGTACAGATTAGAGAGTAGTATGAGAGTCGATGCTGATGCTACTAATGCTGTTACAAGTATTGTCGTCGTGAATATATCGAAACTGCCGTTTAGTAGGTACATACTCGATATTATTACTGTCGGTACGAGTACTATCAGTACAGCACCTATGTAGGCAATTAGGTAAATCTTGGATAGAGATGATATGATTTCAGCAATTCTACCTCGAGTGACACCTGCTCTACCTCTTGAACGAGTAAATCCCATAAAATTCACCAAAGGGTACTCCAGTAGGTTTTCTGTTCGAGAAGCGTATAGGTTAAATATATTCCTATCTCCCTGAGAATAGGTACTACGTTGAGGAGAGACTATGCTGTGCTTAAAGTGTGGTAGTGAAGTAGGTTCTCTCGGTGAACTTGCTGCTCACGTAGTAAAGTGTCCCTCACGAGTTGATGTGCTCTGTCCTCTGTGTAGGGAAAGAGTTGCTACTGGACAACTACTAATTCACATTCTTCAGAAACATGTATCGAGTTCAGTGTGCCCTCTATGTAAGGCTAGGTTTAAGCAATCAAAACGATTACTGCCACACCTTAGAGAACACTTCATAGCTGAGGTTGAGAGTAAGGGTGGTAAAAAGTATATTTGCCTTATATGTGGGAGAGATTTCACCTCCAAGAGATCAGCTAGAGTCCACGTGTTGAAAGCCCATGAAAAGGGTTGGAAGGAGGAACGTAGTTAGTAAATTAGATGTATTGATAGTTGCTGAGAAGGATAGTGTGGCTAGAGCATTTGCTAAGTATCTCGCTGAAGGTAGTGTTAGAGTTGTCAAGATACATGGACTACCAGTCTACATTTTCAAGCGATGTGGTACAACATGGGCAGCATTTGGTTTAAAAGGTCATGTGTTCGACTTTGATTTTGAAGAACATCTAAATGTGTGGGATAGGGTCGATCCTAGAGTACTGTTCTTTGTAGAGCCAAAGCTCATTGTAAGAGAGGAGAGTAGAAGACACTATGAAGTTCTCAGGTTTCTAGCTAAGTTAGTGACGAGAGAGGTTATACTAGCGCTCGATGCTGATGCAGAAGGTGAGTGTATAGCATTTGAGGTAATGGACATTATTAGGGAGGTAAATCCATTTGTCACATTTAAGAGAGCTTGGTTTTCAGCAGTTACGAGGAGTGATATTTTAAGAGCTATAAACAATCTAAGGGATCCAGATCCACTACTGGCTAGTAAGGCAAAAGCTAGGATGATAGTTGATCTTACGATAGGTGCTGCATTCACTAGACTCCTGACTCTCTCTGTAAGGAAGAGAGATCCTACCTTGCTGCCTAAGGGAAGATTCTTGAGCTATGGTCCTTGTCAGAGCCCTGTACTATTCCTCGTAGTTCAACGAGCACTAGAACGTGAGAACTTCAAGCCTAAGAAATACTACATACTCAAGCTGAAGACTGTGATCAATGGTAGAAAGTTAGAGCTAATACATGAGAAGGTCTACTGGAGTAGAGATGAAGTTGATAAAGTATTGAAGAGAATCAGAGGTGTCAGAGAAGGTATTGTTGTCAGGTCTAGCTGTAAACTACACATCGAGAGACCACCTATTCCGCTCAATACAGTAGAGCTCGAGAAGAGAGCATCGAGATTTCTAAACATAAGGTCTAAGCTATGTATGGAGATAGCTGAGAGGCTATATCAGGAGGGTTACATCTCGTACCCAAGGACTGAGACAACTATTTACCCGAAGACTCTAGATCTAAGAGCTATTGTTGAGGAACTAGCTAGTGTTCCTGAGTACAGAAGCTATGCCCTCAAGATACTTTCAGCTCCACGAATAGTACCTACACAGGGGGATGAAGATGATAGAGCACATCCACCGATATACCCGACTAAAGCTGCGAGACCAAGTGAGTTTAAGAAGGTATTCGGACCTCTATGGTTGAAGGCTTGGAAGCTCTACGACTTCATTGTTAGGCACTTTCTAGCTACCTTGAGTAAGCCTGCTATCTTGGAGAGGAGATACCTAGTAGTCGATGTTCAAGGTGTACCATTTAAGCTAGAGGGTACGGTAATTGTTGAGAGAGGATACCTGGAGATATACCCCTATGAGAGGATACTGGAGCTTGATGTCCCCATGGTCAAAGAGGGTTCTCGTGTACCTGTACTCGGTATTCAGCTAATTGAGGACTACACGAAACCACCGGACTACCTCTCTGAAGCTGAATTGCTAAGCTTAATGAGAAAGTACGGTATAGGAACTGATGCTACGATGCAGGACCACATACATACCAATGTGGTAAGAGGTTACTTCATTATTAAGAGAGGAAGGTGCATACCGAC
>CAZYGV010000032.1:0-10439 GCA_964647155.1 uncultured Thermoproteales archaeon
GCTGTAGACAGAGGAGCCAGCACCAGGAATCGTGTCAATTATCGCGAAGTTGTAGCTACAAAGCTGCTCCTCAATTGATTTAAGGAATATTTCAGTCACAGCATGTGCCTGCTTCACACCAGGTAGTAGTTCGCATGCTATGTAATTGATGCCGTTCTTCTCACCTACCCAAACCCTAGCAACCATTCTCTGCTTCTCAACAATAGCTCCCTGAGGGCAGACAAGTTTGCAGACACCACATCCATTACATAGCTCCTCTACTAACTTAGGTACAGAGCCCTTTAAACCTATGAGTGCATGCTCAGGACATGATAAAACACACTTTAGACAACCAATGCACTTGCTACTGTCTATCTCTGGTAAAAATGACGATATCTCACTACGTAGCTCCCTACTTATGCCAAGTACTAGGTGATCTACAGGATTTTCGATATCAGCATCAACGAGCAAAACGCTAAACTTCATTCTAGATAGTAGCACAGCTAAGCAACACGCTATAGTCGACTTACCAGTACCTCCCTTTCCACCACTCACACATATAACAACCATGGTTAAACACCTAAGTCCCTCAGTAAGTTCTCATAAATCAACATCATAGCTTCGAAACACGGTGATTTTCTCTCCTTACAGTACAGCAACGGTGGAGTAACTCTAGTGTAAGCCTCTACTACACACCTATCGTACGGTAGTGAACCTAGGATAGAGCCACCATGCTCCTTACACCACTTTTCAACTAGAGTACAGTACTCCTCATTGATATCGAACTTGTTAATTACGACACCGAACTTCTTACCGAAGAACTTCACTACCTCAGCAACCCTAGCTAAGCCATGAAATGCCTGTGGTGTTGGCTCCGTAACGATAACTACGTAATCGGCATCAACTACTGTAGCTATCAAGGGACAACCAATACCTGGTGGACCATCAAGTACAATGAATTTAGCATCTGACTCCTTCGCTAGCTCTAGACCTCTACTCTTCTCTAGCTCAACAAGATGCCCTGAACCCCTTCTACCTAGATCTAGACTAGCTGTGACTAAGTACCCAAATTTAGTGCGAACAACCTTCATGGTACCTAGCTTGGAGGGTACATACGAAATAGCACCACTAGGACAGACTATGGAACATGCGCCACAACCCTCACATAGGTACTTATCGATAACAGGTACGTTACCCTCTAGCACAGATATAGCACTAAACCTACAAACTTCAGTACACTTCAAGCATCGAAAACATCTTTCATAACTTACCTCAGCTACTCTACCTTCATAAAGCTCCTTAACCTCAATAACATCTCCACCACCTAGAGCAATCTCGAGATCAGGTGCCTCTACATCAGCATCAATTGACACCACACTAGATTCCTGCGAGATGAGAATAGTGAGAGAGCTAGCAATAAAGGTCTTGCCTGTACCACCTTTCCCACTTACTACAGCTACTCGGTACACCAAATCACCTATAGCAAAATCACTTCTTCAGCAATTCAATGACTTCTCTCAAAGACGATACCTGCACCTTAGCAACCTCAATACCCAGTAACCTAGCTGCTTCAGAGGCTCTAGGACCTATCATGGTGGTAACTACCTTACGAACACCATACCCTGCTAACCACTGTAATGCAGCAGTACCTGCACCATGAGGTAGACTTGTATGGGGATTACTGACTATGTCTAGTAGCTTAACATTACCATTCTCTACCTCGAGAATTGCGAAGTAAGGTGCTCTAGCGAATCTACTAGATATCTTGCTATCTAGACCTCTATTCTCATCAAGAGGGACAGCTACTCTGGTCATACAATTTTTGTGCAATATCACACAAATTTATATACGTAGTGATCTTAGGTTAACCAGGTTACTGAATCAGAACGGGAGTAAGTCATCAACTATCAGATTACCGAGTACTCATCACTAAACTACCGAAGAAATACCCTCAGTGAGTTCCAGTACAGTACTTCCTTAATAAGGTCTACAGATTGATTACGTAATTTAGCTAACTCCTTAACAACAAGAGCTACAGTAGCTGGTTCAGACAGTATCCCCCTAAAGTAGTACGGCGAGTCAGATTCAACGAGTAAACTTCTGAGAGGAGCATGCTTTGCGATTAAGATACTCCTTCGAGAGTAGGTAATTGAGGGGTTCACAGATACGTAGTACCCTAACTCCACAATTTCCTCAAGTACCTTCAAACTACCTTGATACCAGTGAAACACAGCTACATCAATATCGAATTTTCTCAGTAAATCTAGAGCTAATTTTTCACACTTAATACAATGTATCGATAGAGGTAATCCATGGTCACGAGCTAGCTTAAGAATTTCTATGAATATCTCCAGCTGTCTGTCGAAGTACCTTCTACCAAATCTCCTATCGAGACCAACTTCACCTATACCACGTACGTAGTCACGAAATTTCTCCACCAGCTCATGCAATTTAGCTACCTCCGAAGCATCTACATAGCGACAACACCAAGGATGAATACCTACAAGAGGTAGAACAGAGCTGTACCTCCTACCTAGCTCAATACTCTTCACACTACTCTCATAATCATCACTAACAGCTACTACATACACAACCCCCACCTCACGAGCCCTCTCAAGCACTTCAGGTACTTCATCACCATACTCATAAAGATGGCAGTGGGTATCAACAAGCATAAATCTCTCAACAATCACAGAAGTGGAGAGAGGTTAATTCACATAGTGGTTGATGATGAAGGCCGGGACATGAGGTGAGTGGTGATCGAGGTCCCACGTAGGCTGAAGTGCTCTAAATGCGGTAACCCACCACAGATATACTACAGACCAGCAGGTAGGTACTTCTGCAGAAAATGCTTCATACGCTTCATAGAGATGAAAGTTAGTGCCAGTTTACCTAGTAATGGAGATCTCTATATCATACTCCCCATATGCTCGCTTACACCACTAATTTCTAGAGTAGCTAGGAAGAGACGATTGAGAATTAGAGGAACCCTACTGATCAGGCCAAAGTCTGTAGATGTACCTCATAGTGTGCTTACAGAGTTCGAGCATCCAGAAGTAGTACTGACTAAGGGTGAAAGCATAGTACCATGTGTTGAGTGCTTCACCGTAGCTACATCCTTGAGAAAGCTAAGTAGCAGACACATACTCGGTTTTACAGTTGACACACTTTCGTACATACTCATAGCATCTGTCCTCACCTGCTCACTAGAGCTAATGAGAAAGCTCCTTAAGGTAGATAGCAGAGGAGGTGTATTACCGTTATCTAAGTTACGTAGTGAAGACATTGCAATGTACAATAGAGTACTCGGGTATCCCATGGTAATGTGTACAGTACTCAATAAGTCAGTAGTCATTAAATTTATCAAGGAGGAAGAAATGAAGACACCAACACTACACTTTTCAACACTAACATCAATGAGAGTGCTGATGAAGTACCTGAGACCTATCTTGAGGTTACTATGAAGCAGCAGTATGGTTTACCGACAGAAGCACAGCACTCCTCCTCTACCCTAAACTCCCTACCAAACAATTTAGAGAGGAACCCCTCTAAGTAACCACAAGTAAATATGCAGTGATTCCTCTCCTTAGCTTCACCAAGCTCCTTCTCAAACAGCTCATGAATGATAATTTTACTATGCTCTATGCTAAACACTACAACTTCAGGAACACCAAGTCCTTTGATTTGGAGCACCCTAAGTAACTCACTCAACTCACTTGGCTTTTTAACTTCAATACCTTCAGGAACATATGTAGAACAGTCAAGCTCACCCATGTACCTACCTAATTGCTTCAGATAGTCAGGCTTATCTACGAACTCTGACAGCAACTTAATGAACTTCTCAACTTCAATTACAATTACTCTCTTGTTAGCTAACGTAGGTGGGAATGCATAGCTCGTGAATATGATCGATGGCAGTACCTGTTCTCGATAGTGAAATTCCTTTACGAAGCTTAACTTACCATAAGTACTGATGACCTCAGGTAGTGGTCTATCCGCATCTGTATAATCGACTAGGAAGAATATTGAGCCTACCGGTCCTGTTGGAGTTGTACTACAGGATACAATGTTTATACCATGCTCAGATAGCACATTAGCTAGAACAGCTAGGACACCGGGTTTGTTCTCAGCTATGACTACTACTTCAGCTAACTTACGATTCTTAGCTACATAGTGTGAGAACATCTCTCTACTGTATAGCCTACTCAAGCTCTCACCTTACCTTGCATAGCTAATGCTCTATGTCTTTATATCTTTTTACACTTTTCTCCTTGTCACAGGTACAGTGATTTACAAGGAGGAAGATTGCTTGAATTTGATTATTAGCTCACGGGCCTCTTTACCATCTCTAGCTCTAGCAAGAATTTGTGCTCTATAGACTTCAAATCTAGTTCCACAGTACGGACATTGCTTTGTCTTCCTACCAATCATCACAGCAGATACATTTCCACACTTAGGACACCTAACTATCAGGTACTTAACCAAATAGCTCACCCCTAACATGTTAAGTGAAGAATTGCTAGAACTTTCCTACCCTGAGCAACTAAATTCCGTAGTAGAGACACAGCTTTACGTGTATTGATAACAATAATCTCGATACCTTTACTCCTCAACTCATTCAGTAAGGCTTCTGCATCCTCATCCAGTGGCATAAGCCCTAGAAAACCAGTACCTATAACAACTACATCAGCATTGAATCTACACATCTCGAGATATTCCTTAAGCTCACTACCTGTGAGCGGTCTATGCCATATCCTACCTTTAACACGATGCTTTTTACGTGAAACAACATTACCATTAGGAAGTAGAACAATATCATTTCTGTAGGAAACTCCATTTATGACTATGTGGCCAAACTCATACTTCTCAATGACGATACCTCTCTCCATAACCTAACAACCTCAATCATTATCTGTGACGAAAATAGCATTGCTGGTGGTATGAGTACTAGCTTAAATGCGGATAAGACATCAGAGGGTATGATCAAACCAGTGAGTACGTAGGATAACATACCTATATCAATTCTGAGGTATGTGTACACGAGAGCTACAACAAGACCTACTCTTGTAGCTATGTAGCGTGAAGCTCTATCAACTAACTGAATGAACTTAACCGTAGTACCGAGGTACCTCAGACATAGGATCTCAAGGCAATCACAAACCACTCTAATCAACTTGGATACTAATACGTAAGCTAACGCTAGTAACAGTAAGTTCTTCATAATGTACATGAACATGTCCTGAAGTGCTTGATTTGTTACTATGAGTCTTGAAGCAATTAGGGGAATGTAGGATAGCGCATAGGAGGCAAAGACCATTATCAAGATAGCTGTGATGGCATCAAGGTAAAGAAACTTCACGAGTTTAGTATGGGTATTCTCTTTAGAGGACATAGGTATTTTGGAGGAAAGGGAAAAATTAGGTCTTTCAGTGGAGGTCACTCCACTCTTACCTCAAATCCCTCTTCCGGCTTTGGTGGTTTCTCCTTCTTCTCGATTGTTATTGTGAGTACACCATTCCTATACTGTGCCTTAGCTGTCTTAGGTATTACCTTAGTTGGTAGCTCTATCTCACGGTAGTACTTTCTATCTTCCCTCTCTGCACTAACTATTATCTTGTCCTCACTAGCTTTAACCCTGATATCTTCCTTCTCAACACCAGGCATCTCAACAATAATCTTGAGCTTATCACCCTCATCAACAATATCGTAGAATGGCTCTACAGCCTCCATGATCTTTGGCCTTATGATGCCTGGTCTAATGTTTCCCCACTCCCTAATTTTTGGTACACCATCAGGTCCTATAGTTATGGAGAAACCATAGTAGTAGCAACCAGGTCTTCCAACACCTCTCTCAATACCCTTCATTGCTTCTCTGAACAATTCATCAAACATCCTATCAATGTCTTCCATGAACTTCCTCCATCTCCTTAACCAGCGATCAAACTCCTCCATTACTCCTCACCTTCACCTATTTCAGATATTTCAACTCCTCTCCTAGTTACCTTAAATACTTTGTTCGGATACACTATGATACCCTTATCCGTAATCTCAAATGGATGCCTCTTCATTGAGTGCTTTGTACCTCTCATCTTCCAGACAATTAAGCTCCTATATAGCTCACCATTGATCTCATCTAGGTCCAACCTAATTATACCGTCAACAGCATGCTCAACACCAGGTCCACCGAATCCACGTTCACCGGCTGATACCTGTGACACGAAGATTGCTGTACAGCCAAGACCGCTGATCACCCTCTTCAACTGCATAACAACAGCTCTAGCTACTGAAGGCTTTGTTAAGTAGAGTGTAGATACTGAGTCAACAACAACCCTCTCAGCACCAACATCCTTTATTGCTTCCTTAAGTACGTCCAGTAGTGATGGTATGTCATCTGGATCACGAACAACATACTTTTCCCTCTTAGCAGCTTCACCAATACCACCAGTAAATGCATCAACTATAGCGAACTTACCCTCTTGCTCATACCTCCTAACATCCCAGCCAAAGTGGGCCATGTTAATCCTAACAGCAACAGGGTGCTCCTCAAGAGCTACAAAAACTCCTGCCTCACCTTGCGTTAAACCGTAGTACAGGAATTGCTGACCGAATATAGACTTACCAGTACCTGGGCCACCAGATAGCAGTACTATGTTTCTCCTTGGAATACCACCATTCAGCAACTCATCCATTCCGGGAACGCCAGTCCTAACTCTATCCTTCATACTTTAACACCAGTATAAGCTAGCAAATCTGTAGAGTTAAACCTTTTGCTAATTCCATATTACATAGATACGAGGTGAGAGAGGTGAGCTCTCGTTGTGAAAAGTGCATATACTATGAGGAGATTAGGAAAGGTGTTGGGTATTGTCACAGGAGGGGTGAGGCTATAATATTTCACGAGAGGTATTCCTCATGTCCATACTATGTACCTAGAGACATACATGAGGAGTTTTTCATCGAGAGAGCGTACTTAGAGTTAGAGAGGAGAAGGGAGAAAAAGAGAGAGTCTGTAGTAGATAAAGTCATGAAGTTACTCAGAAGGAGAGTAAAGCACTAGATTACCTTCTCCTCAGTACTTTCACCCTTCTCCTTACAGGTACTACTCTCAAAAGCCTCTTCTCTCACTCTCCAGTAAGCTACCTTACCACGCTTCACCTCCTCAACAAGACCTTCTTTCTGTAATAGTCGGAGGGTATAGAATACCTGTGAATGCGATAATCCTGTCATCCTAACTATCTCAGACGTAGGTAACTCTCCTTGACTCCTCAAGATCTCAAGTATTTGCTTCTTGCGTTCGAGAACTTTCGTCGTTGGCCTCTTTGGCATATAAAGCACCACACAAGAACACTGCTAGCATTATAGAGGACTTCGGTACATTTAAGGATTTACCTGAGAAGAACATTGTATAGTTGATGCTGAGCCTATACATGGCTCTGCTTCATAAATTATTACACAGTATCACCCCAGTATGTACCTCAACTACAGAGTTGACTGAAGTAATTGAATACTAATCCGCCAATCAAGCCATCATCACTACTCAGCACCAGAAACCTTCTTCATCTACACTTAATCATAAGCTTCAAGCACCACTTAAAAGTATATCTTTGATACTTTCTTCACTCCAGACATGTAGTTAACGTGGTAAATGAGTAAGCTAAGGTACGTCGCATGAGTATATAATCTAACACATCAACACTTAAATTTGATACTTAGTACTATGGTCTAGGGTACTTCCCAATGAGTAAGGAAGACGATGTACAGTATGTGGCTGATCTACTTAGAGAGTGTATTGAGTTAGGTGTAAGAGAGGGAGCATCATTCATTGATGCTAGAGCTGAGTTGTGTATTGCTTTCTACGTTGAGTTAAGTAATGGTATTGTTACTGCTATTAAGCAAGGTATTGAGAGAGGGGCATGTATTAGGGTACTGTATAAAGGATCATGGGGATTCTCGACAACGAATGTACTGACTAAGGAATCGCTAGTGAATTGTGTGAGGAGTGCCTTAAGAGCTGCTAAGGCTCTTGCTATGGCGGAAAGAGCAGAACACAAGGTGTATACACTGCCTTCCTGTGAGGACTACGTTAAAACTTCACTAGCTCTTGATCCACGAAATGTGAGTATTGATGACAAAGTCCGAGATTTACTTGAGTATCATAGAGAGGTAGCTCATGAGGAGTATGTTAAGAGCGTAATTGCTAGGTACAGTGATGAGGTTGGAGCTAAGGTGTATGTGAGTAGTGAAGGTAGGTCTATAGTGCAGGAATATTGCTACACATGGTTTTACACATGGGTTGTTGGGAGAGAAGGTCCTGTTGTAGCTTCTGTTAGGGATTCAAGGGGGACTATCGATGGATATACACTGTGGAGGAGATGGCCACAGCACGAGATAGCTACTGTTGTTAAGGATAGATTAAGAAAGCAATTGAGAGCTAAGACCCCAAAGGGTGGTGTATTTCCTGTTGTCCTAGCACCGGAGGTTGTTGGGACTTTTGTTCATGAAGCTTTTGGTCACTTAGCTGAAGCGGATTTAACGTTGAGTGGTAGTGCTATAAGGGATAAAATGGGGAAGAAGATAGCTAGTGAGCTAGTTACAATAGTTGATGACCCAACAATACCCGGTGCATATGGTACCTTCAAGTACGATGATGAAGGAGTTGAAGCGAGGAAGGTATTTCTGATAGATAGAGGTATTGCTAAGGAGCTGATGGTAGATAGAGAGTACGCTGCTAAATTAGGTACATCACCTACAGGAAATGCTAGAGCAGAGAGCTATAGAGTATGGCCTCTCATCAGAATGAGAAATACTGTGCTCCTATCTGGTGATTATGAAGTCGATGAATTGTTTGAAGGTATTGAATTTGGGTACTATCTTGTGAGCGTTAGGGGTGGTCAAGCAAATCTAGATGGTACATTCCAAGTTGGTATTCAGGAGGCATATGAGATAGTGAATGGTAAGGTTGGTGATCCTGTACGGAACGTCAGTATTAGCGGCAATACCCTCGATACCTTGATGGAGGTAGATGCAGTAGCGAAGGACTTCAGTATAGGCTATGGTAGGTGTGGTAAAGGTCAAACAGTTCTCGTATCTGATGGTGGTCCACATATTCGTGTTAGGAAAATGATCATAGGTGGTGAAGCTACTTGAGTACTCTAGATGAGTACCTAGGTGTTGGTGACTCGATTTTGAAGAAGATTCTTGAGAAAGGTGTTGATGAGGCAGAGGTCTATGTGCTAGCTGTTAGGAGTAAGGTTGTTGAGGTTCAGAATAATGAGTTGTTTCTAGCACATGAAAGTGGTGAAGTTGGTGTTGGTATTCGAGTAGTTCTAGACAGGCGTATAGGTTTTGCATTTACAAATGATCTGAGGGATGAAGCTGTAAAGAGAGCAATTGACGGAGCTATCTCAGTAGCGAAGGTATCTGCGAGAGAGGAGAAATGGGAAGGCTTCCCATACTACTCCTACTACCCGGAGGTTGAGGATCTCTATAGTGAGAAGCTAGTAAGTACAGAGTTGGATCAGTTAGTTGAACTCATGAGGATTCATCTAGGTGAAGTACTTCAGGATAAGAGAATTTACATCGTTAACAGTACCCTTGAGGTAAGTGAGGTAACACGAGTAGTGGTGAATTCGAGAGGATTAAGTCTAGGTGAAACCACAACACACTCAGTATTTGCTATTGATGTAGTTGCCAACGATGGTGTTGATGCGTCACCTGTCATCTACAGAGAAGCTCTCTCACGAACTAAGTTACCTGATATAGGTGCCGTAATGAAGAGTGCATGTGAGTATGCCATTAAGTCACTTCACCCTATCAAATTTGATAGAGATAGAGTACCAGTAGTAATGACAGAATACGCACTATACGAACTACTAAAGTATACGCTCGCCATAGCACTAAGAGGAGATAGTGTTGCTCTCGGTAGAAGTCCATTTACCGGTAAGTTAGGTGAGAAAGTACTTAGTGAGAAGTTAACAATAGTTGATGATGGGACTTTGAAAGGGGGTATTTCATCATCGAAATTCGATGACGAAGGTGTGCCAAGGAGAAGGACTACACTCATAGAGAAAGGTATCTTGAGAAACTTCATCTACAACCTATATTGGGCGTATAAATCAGATACTGAATCAACAGGAAATGCCCATAGAGGCTTCTACACGGTAACACCAAGGATAGAGTACAGCAACCTCATAGTACAGGAAGGGGACACATCACCTAGTGAAGTACTAGAGGAGCTAAGTTATGGACTACTAGTGGACTACCTACAGGGTGCTCATAGCAGTAACCCTGAAACTGGTGAATTTAGCGTCGTAGCAGTACCGGCATGGGTCATCAGGAGAGGCGAACTACTGCCCGTAAGGGGAGTCATGCTAGCAGGTAATGCCTATGAACTGCTCTCGAGAAAAGTCATGTACGTATGCAGAGGTCTAAAACAGAGAGCAAATCTACTGACTCCATGG
>CAZYGV010000033.1:0-10424 GCA_964647155.1 uncultured Thermoproteales archaeon
AATTAGAGAAGTAGCGAAAAGCTCTACGAAACCAATCCCTACACAACACCACATCACAGTCAAGAAAAAGAACGTACTCACAATCACACAATCTCAAACCCAAGCACCTAGCTGTAGCCCTAGTACCGTAATCATAAACAACCTCAACCCTAGGGTACCTAGATACAAACTCAATAGTACCATCAGTAGACCCACCATCAACAACAATTAACCTATGAACAGGAACATTCAGGTACAGAGAACGTAAACAAAGCTCCAGAACACGCTCACCAACACTAGATAGAGAATTCTTCGTAAGTAAAACAACATCAACCATCACACAACACATACACCAAAAACCTAATTACCACACAGTATTAAGACTAAGGTAAAAAACGAGACCATGAACACCAAGAGTAAGCTTAAGTACCTACTCAATAAAGCCCATGAAATACAGGACCCAGCTATAAGAGACGTAGTTATAAATGTACTAACAAATCCAAGAATAACGTTCTGCAACGTACAACCAAAGATAACACTTGAGGAATCACCAGCAGCACCGAGAAAGCACCACGCATACCCTGGTGGACTCATCGATCATACACTGAGTGTAGTCCTGATCAGTGAATCCATAGCGAAGATATATCGCAATGTGTACTCGATAGGTGTTGACCTAGACCTAACAATAGCAGCAGCAATACTGCATGACATCTTCAAGTACTATCAGTACGAGAAAGATCCAGTAACAGGTGGCTACAGACCAAGAGATGACTGGTACCTAAGCCATGAATTTACCATAATTGCTGAACTAGCACATAGAGGTGCACCAGAGAAATTAGTTAGGTGTCTAGCTGAAGTACACGGTACAGTACCCTTCACAATGATTGAATCAGAGATAGTTCACCTAGCTGATAGCGTAGATGCAAACTTCATGTCGAGTATACAGGATAAGCTATGGAACATATGTCGTGACATAGAGGTAGAGACAGATGGTAGGTACCTAGCCACAAAGACCTTCTTCAAGGTACTGAACGAAGTACCTATAGCCAAGCTACTCGAGGTACTAACGACCGAAGGAAAAGATGCTATGAGAAAATTCATTAAGAAAACCCTAGGAGTTGAGTAAAGGTATTAAACACGGCAGTACCCAAGCAGTAGGTGGAGATCCCTGAGAGGGGTGTTGTATCCCAGCAATGAGGGGGTCTCCGTCGGGCGCGTTAACAACACTTACTCTAAAATCCCTCAATAGCCTTAACGAACAACCTGATATGCTCCTCTAGGACACGCTCATAATATGGCTTTAGGCAGTACCTCTCATTCAAACCACGACCAGTGACATATGCTAGGTACCTACAACCACCCTCACAAATCCACTTAAACCTACAGTCTTCACAAGCCTTAACTTCAACTCGAGGAAGACACCAATAACCACTAATCCTACCCAAGCACATAGCTTCAATACCAAGGAATCCAGGACATGGATAGATATTACCTCTCTCATCAATAGCTGCACCTGAACCAAATGTACAACCACCACCCGCAGGTGGAGGCTGAATACGAAAACCAAGATCAACAGCACATCTCAGTAACTTTAGGAAGTGAGAACACCACTCATCAAGTGATAAGGCCTGAGAATACGTGGAAGAATCTTGAGGAGGATACACTGGAGAAAAACCAATGTAGTTAATCTTCCTGTGAACACCTAGATCCCTTAAGTAGTGAAGCAGCTCAGGTACACGATCTACATTCCCTCTATCAACGTTAACCCTAACACATACCCTCAATCCATGATCAAGAACAGACAAGAGACCACTAATAACATCACAAAAACTCCCTCTACCATCGATATACGGTCTCCTAACATCATGAACCGACTTAACCCCATCAACAGTAATCTGAACAAAGTCAACAAACTCACGAACTACGTCAGAAAATTCATTAAGTAGAGTACCATTAGTGACTAAACACTCGACACACTCAACACCTAATCTAGAGCACAATCTCTTAACTTCACGACCAAAGTAAGTAACGACACCAGGATTTAGAAGAGGTTCACCACCATAGTGAACAAAGACCAATCTCTCATAACCACCTTCAGAGAGCACACTGGACAACCAATCAAGTACCTTAGAAGCAACATCAAGAGACATATCAACACCAGACCTAAAAGACTCATAACAGTACACACACCTCAAATTACATCGCGAAGTAACAGAAACAAATACAGAGAACTCACGAACACCTCTAGGAGGTGAAGAAGAGAGATCAAAGACAACAAAATTACCATCAATCAAAGCTCTAAGATCAGCATCATCAAAAGGAACCTCATTACAGAGAACCTTCTCAAGAAAATCCCTCTCAACAAGAGCGTAATCACCACTCAACATATTGTAAATAATGACCGTAGATGAAGAAAGAGAAGTAGTTAAACACCAAGGAGCAACATGCATCACGCAGTCACCCTAGCTTATACCCAAACAATATCACAGAATATGTTTGCACAGGACCTGTACTTCTTCACCTTACGAACCTTCACCTTCATGTACCACACCCACCAAGACACTAAGTCACTCAATTGAAACAGGAATACGAGCAAAAATACGGAGTAAATGAATACATACAAAATGTAAGTATGGTATTTAGGAATATTCAGAAAGAATTATTAACCTAAAGGCTAACTTTGTTAACTTGGAGGTTAACTGGGGATTCGTATGGTTTCGAGGTCTCAAATACCTTTTGATTTCGATAAGGTACTAGTATCAATACGTGGTACAGGTTCATTTACACCAGAACACAAAACACCGTTTAGGCATGACTTCACCCTGGGAACTAAGAAGGCAATAATTGCGCTCCTAGCTCTCTATGGTCCACTGACTCTAAGAGAGATAGCTGATACACTTAACCTCACACCACCTACCGTGTACAAGCACCTCAAGGTATTGAAGGAACATGGTGTTGTGAAGGAATTTGTAACACAGCTCAGTAGCTTTAGGGTCGAGAAGAAGTACGATCTAGCAATACCATTCATAACGAGTGATGAAGTGAAGATGATTGAGCTAGAGCTTGAGGAGGAAATTAGTAAGTTCGTTGACCTCTCTCAGAGCATTTACGAACATATTCAGGAACACGCTAAGAAGCTGATGCCTAGATTGAGGTGCTACGGTAGAGAGGGTATTGCTATTGAAGATATAGAGTTCATGATAGAACATCGAGTATACTCAGCACTCGCATACCGCTTACTAGGTATTAGGTACGAGAGCAAGAAACCATGGTGGAAGGCATATGTTATTATTGGTGGGGTGGAGGGTTTATGAGGCAGAGGCGTGATTCCTTAGTTATAATGGCTAAGGTAGTTGAGGCTGCTGCTGTTCTCGATAAGCCAACGATTACTCGAATTCAGTACTATGTTGGTTTACCATTTTCGAGGACTAGAGAGTACGTGAATTATCTACTGAAGCTAGGTCTTCTTAGAGAGATTGATAGTGGTAGACTTAGGATCTTTAGACCTACTGAACGTGGTCTTGCTTTCCTAAGTGAGTTCAGGAAGTTAGTGAAGATGCTTGGTATTGGTGAGTACCTTGGAGAGTAGTCTTAGGTGCGTGACTCTGTTCTTCAGTAACTTCTCTGATGTACGTACCTTCGTCATTAACTTACTCACTAGTGTGTCTGAACTACCTTACCTCTGTATTGAAAAGGAGAGGAATTACTACATTGTCTCTGTACTCTCACATCCAGATGCTGTTGAGAGGTCCTTGAGGGGTTGCTATAGGTACCTAACTAGTAGGAGAGTTACTAGGTCTCGAGTTATTAGATTTCCTGCTAGGGTGTTGATTAATGCTTTTCACAGGTTAAGAAGGAGAGCAGGTACTGGAGCAGATGCTATCCTGTACTACATAGGTCTTGAGTACGGTATCTCTCTTGGTGAGTACCTTAGGAAAAAAGTATCGTTAGTACTTGGTAGGGTACAGGATGTAGTTTCTCTCTGTCTGAAATACCTTAGTACACAGGGTTTCGGTTCAATGGACATTACTCTTAGTGATCGTGAGGTCGTAATTAGGTTCACTGGTGCAGACAGTGTTCTCACTCACTTTGTTCGTGGATTTATTACTGGCATATCACTTCAACTACTTGGAAAAGAACCTACGAGATCACATGTCGTGATAAGGGATGTACCTACGATAATTGTTAGTTGGACGTAGTGGTGGAATTTATGAACTAAAGTACTTAGGTACCCACTACTCTCTAAAGTTATCGGTGGTGCAGTTGAGACATGAGGTACTAATCGGCATCATTTGCCTCATCCTATTGATTGCTCTCATACCCACGCTAGTGATGACCTATCTATACTTCACAAACATCCTCAATTTAAATACCGTAATCTTACTGTCTACTTTCCTATGGTTCATCTCTGGTGTAATAAGCTATCTAATGTATAGATCCCAAAAAGGACCTACAAAGTTTGGTCCTGAAGCCATGATTGGTAAGATCGGTAGAGCAATTACAGATCTCTCTCCCGAAGGTTTAGTATCTATTGAAGGTGTTCTATGGAGAGCAATATCTATAAGTGGACTCATTAAGGAGGGTACGGAAATCGTTGTTACAGGTGTATCCGGTAATAAATTGCTTGTTAAGGTCAGGGGATGATTGACGAACTTGAGACTGATTGAGTGATGATGACTCCGGGCTCTGACCCCCTCGTGCTCTTAGATAAACACATGGAGGAGCATCGTTTAAGTACTCCTAAGTACATAGGTTACTCCCAGTAGAGGTGATTATGTGAGTTCTAGAAGTGAGAAGGAGAAACCAGCAGAGGCATACATTGTATTTACTTGTCCATACTGTGGTAGAACAGTATCCATCGAGAATATACAGATTGTAATTCATGTTCACGTCCAAGTACCTCAACAGATACAACCTGAAGTTACTGCTACAGCAAAACCTACTGAAACTCCTCAGGTAGTGAAGCAGAAACTTGTTGATTCAAAGAAGGTAATATTCCGTAGTTTAGAGAGGAAATTTGGTAGTGATAGAGCTGCTAGCTTACTCACCATTCTAAGTTTTAGAGATGAAGGTAGTACATACAGGGTTGAGATAACTAGTTCACTTGATCCTGAGTACTACAAGTATATTGCGTGGTTACTAACTAGGAAGTTGGGTGGAGAGAAGCTAGATGATAGAGGACGTGTATTCAGGATACCGAAGCAGGTACCTGTACCAGTATCGAGGAGTAAGTCAGGAACTTAATTAGGGTCTAGTCGACTGTATCTACCTTAGGTGATGAACCTACGGCCCTTGATAGGTGATGAGTAAGCTGTTAGCTGACTTAGCTGCTCTATACCTTGATTATAATAACAAGCTTTATTATGTAGCGCTACGGTGTTACTACTGAGGTTACTCTCATGTCAAAGAGGAGAGAAGAGATTGAGAGAAGACTAGGTATTCCTGAAGAGGAGAAAGAAAGAGCTGTTGAAGCAGGTATAACGAGATCTGTACTCACTGTAACTGAGGATGGTAGGAAGATTCTGAGAATTAGGTGGGTAACAGGTAAGACCTCAGCTGGTAGATTCTTCGGTAGATATGGTAGAGAGGGTAGACCAGACTTCTTCAGACTACTCTTCGGTGCTATAGCTGGTAGCTTGAGAGAACACTTTGGACCTGAAGAGAGTGAGAAAATATTCTCTGAATTGAGAGATAAGCCAGAGTACAAGACCTCAGTTAGACAGGTATTTGATGAGATGAAGAGCTGGTTCTTCAATGAGATAGTACCTAAGTACAAGATTGAGCCAGGAGATATATTCGTCATAGTGACAGACTTAGAGCTAGATCTTACAACAGGTAAGTTAACATGGTTTAGAGATAAGAGCGAGGTAATTTACTGGATTAGAAGTGATAAGCTACAGGAAGTTCTCGAAGAGTTGAAGAAGGGCGCTGCACCACCTACAGAAGTAGAGGAGCTACGTAGAAAGGTGGAGGAGCTAAGTACTAGAGTTAAGGAGCTTGAAGCAGAGAATGGTGAGTTGAGGAAAAAGATTGAGGAGTTAATGAGGGAGAACTCTGAGCTTCGAAGTCAATTAGCTGACTACATAGCTAAAGGTGCAGAAGCAAGTGAACTAAAGACAAAGCTAGATGAATTGAGTAAGCAGCTTGAAGAAGCTAGATCAGAAGCAGAGAAATTGAGAGAGGAACTGAAGAAAGTAACAGAGGAAAGAGATGAACTTAGGAGGAGAGTTGAAGAATTAACTAAGGAAAATGACTCACTTAGAAATGAGCTAGATAAGTTAAGGAGCTACGTCTCTAAGTTGGAAAAGAGTCTAGGAGAACTGAAGAAGATATTGGAGGAGGTTAAGTAAAAATCCTTTATTTTTCCCTCGAAACTAGTTCAGTACTAATCAATTGATATTGCCCGAGCTTCTTCACCTATCTGAATATCCCATGTACTTCATCTAACTACTCAAGGGAGATTTAGCTCAGAGTTTTTGCCGTTCATCAGGAGATCAGCCCACTGGCCTCTTCTTCATCGCTACTAATAGTTGAGAGTCAGCATCTGCTATCCTCTTCACCTATCCGAGATCACCTCCTACATCATCCAGGAATAGAGTACGTCAATACAACTTAAAAACTTACCTAAGTACCTTAGAGCTTGAGGTACCTCCATTCACTCTACGGAGGTGAGTTCATGAGGAAGCTTACGAAGTACCTTCCTCAAGTCATTAAGGTTCGTGACATGTATATTGTTGAGGAAAATGCTAGAGCGCTTGGGATATCCAGTCTACAGATGATGGAGGTAGCTGGTAAGTCTATAGCTGATGTAGTTGCTAAGTACGTTGGGTATGGAAAGAAGATAGTTGTTGTATGTGGATTAGGTAATAATGGTGGTGATGGATTTGTAGCTGCAAGGTACCTCAGCTGTAGGGGGTATGATGTCTCAGTTGCTCTTCTTGGAGATCCAAAGGACATAAGGACTGATGAAGCTAGAAGAAATTGGTCTATTCTTCAGTTAATGAACTATATCGAAAAGGTGGTTATTAAGGAGGTAGATGATTTACCGGTGCTGAAATCTCTCCTGGTGAATGCTGATTGTGTAGTAGATGCTATTCTCGGTATAGGTGTGAGAGGTACTGTACGTGGTCTCTATGCTAAATGCATTGAGTTAATCAATAGCATTCGAGAGGAGAGAAAGATACCTATTGTATCTGTTGATGTACCTAGTGGACTAAGTGCAGATACAGGTGAAGTACTTGGACAGGCAGTCAAAGCTACCGTAACCGTTACCTTTCACAAGGTTAAGGAAGGTCTACTGAAAGCTAAGGAGTACTGTGGTGACGTGATTGTAGTTGACATAGGCATACCACTAGAAGCTGAATTACTTGTAGGTCCAGGTGATGTAAGGTACGCATTACCGAGGTGGAGTCCTTACGTAAAGAAGGGTGATAGAGGGAGAGTACTGGTTATTGGTGGTTCAGTTGAGTACAGTGGTGCACCAGCACTAACAGCTCTAGCAGCACTAAGTGCTGGAGTCGACTTAGTCATAGTAGCTACACCATCATCCGTAGCAAATATTGTAAGGTCTTACTCACCAAACCTCATAGTTAGGGCACTACCCGGTGACTACATATCATCAAAACACGTACTCACACTTCTAGAGCTAATAAACAGGGTTGATGTAGTAGCTATAGGTCCAGGACTAACTACAGTAGATGAAGTACATGATGCAGTTACAGAACTAATGAAGTACCTAAAGGAATCGAGAAGATACGTGGTTATCGATGCAGACGGCATTAAGGTACTTAGAGAAAGACATGATTTACTCTATGAAAAAGCTGTAGTGACTCCACATGCTGGAGAATTCCGAATACTTACAGGTCAAGAACTACCTCCACCAAATAAGCTAGAGGAGAGATGTGAAGTAGCTATTGAGTGGGCAAGAAAGCTAGGATGTACACTACTAATCAAGGGACCACAAGACATAGTCACAGACGGTAAGGTATTGAAGATAAATGCAACAGGAAATCAAGCAATGGCAGTTGGTGGTACAGGTGACGTACTTACAGGTCTAGTAGCGGCATTCCTATGCTGGAGTAGTCCAGTAACAGCTGCAGCAGCTGCAGCATTTATAAATGGACTTGCAGGTGACTTAGCAGTTAGAGAGATGGGAAGTAGAATAACTGCAACAGATTTACTGAAGTACATTCCAAGAGTACTCAGATTATTTGAGGTACCTAGTACAAGTAGCTATGGAGCAGTAGTAATTGATTACTTGGAGAAAAGACAGAGCTAGTTCTATTGTGGCAACAAGAAAGGTATAAGTACTGGGGTTAGGAACGGTAAAGCAAGGATGATGACTGTCTCACGAACGAGTGATGAAGAAGCCAACACCGGCTGATGCATGTGAGGTATTGACTATGAGAAAGTTAGAGAAGATACCAACGGGAATTCCTGGATTTGATGAAGCTATTGGTGGAGGATTTACACCAGGAACAGTAGTTCTCGTAGCAGGTAATCCAGGTTCAGGAAAGACTACATTTGCAGCTAAGTTCGTGTACGAAGGAGCGAAGAAATTTGGCGAAGCAGGAGTGTACATTAGTCTTCATGAACCGAAAGAAGAATTCTACACATATATGAAGGATCTAGGAATGGACTTCAGAGAACTGGAGGAGAAAGGAGTATTTAAGTACATAGAGCTACTACCACCACTAGGTGCTGAATCAATTGATGTTCTAGCTGATAAACTAGTTAAAGCAATTGTATCCCTTAATGCAAAGAGAGTTGTCATAGATTCGATAACACCATTCATTAGGGAATTAGGTGAAGCAAAAGCAAGAACACTGATAAGGAATGTACTCAAGACGATATCGAAGGGTTTAGGTGCTGTAACACTGTTAATAGCTGAGCTACCATATGGAGCACAAGTCATAGGTCTTGGAATAGAGGAATTCATGGTTGATGCAGTAATAGTACTATACCAGAGAAGGGGTAAAGCTTGGACAATACCGGTAAGATACCTAGAGATTAGGAAGATGAGAGGTAGACCAGTAGAGCAAGTTGTGTATCAATTCGTAATTGGACCACCTGAAGGATTTACTGTACTCAATCCAGTACCTCTTGAAGTTAGAGCAAACGTAGATTATAGGGAATTGCTTAAAACGTACATAAGCGAGCTAGACGAAGTCCTCGGTGGTGGACTCTACAAGGGCTCTGTAACACTACTTCAGGGACATGTAGGGACCGGTAAGACACTGCTATCACTAATAGTAGCTGCTGAAAACGCAATGAGAGGTAAGAAGGTACTGTATGTAAGCTTTGAAGAACCTGTTGAACAACTTCAGCAAACATTAGAAACCCTATCATACTCAGTGGACAAGCTAAAACCATTCCTACAGATGCTGTTTATAGATCCAAAATCTATAACACCAAGTGCCATAGTGAGTAGATTCATTAGGCGGGATGTACTACCTGACCTAGTAATCTTCGACGGTATATCATCCATAAAGAGAGTGATGGGTAGAGAACTATACATACACACAATACGTGACCTATGTAAGATACTGAAGACATATGGAATAACCACAATATTTACAACAAATGAGAAACCAGGTAAGGATCCAGCAGTATCAGCAATAGCTGACAACATTATATGGTTGAGATTTAGAAGGGTTAAGAGAGGATTAGTAAGAACATTGATGGTACTGAAAAACAAGCTAAGATGGTCCGACCCCATTGAGTATCTATTATATTTCAGTGATAAAAAATTACACTTGAGGAAGCTAGAGATATGAAAATCGATAACTCAGCACTTCAGGAACTAATTGAGAAATTGAGGAAGTACCTACAACCTTTAGGGTATGAGATCAGGTGTAGAGCACCTATTAGAGGCTTGTCTGGTAGTGACTTCATATGTGATGTAGCCATATGTAGGAGAGGTAGTAAGATAATAGCTTTACTCTTTAAGAGTAGTATTAGCTCTAGTGATGTCTTCAATATACTTGCGGCTAGGATGGACACAGAAAGCGAATACATAGTCGTTGCGAATAATGTTGAGGAGGAGGCAAAAGAACTACTGACTAGACTAGGCATTAACGTTATCCAGGGATGTAGTGTTGAAGCTGTAGTTAGTGAAGTAGTTAAGTACCTTCAGTGTAGAGAAGGTAGGTAGATACGTAGAGTAGGTATGTAGTAACTAAGTACCATAACTCAATGATTCATAACCCAACTTTATTTACTTAGATAGGCACCTAACAGAATACGAAGTTAAAAGCCATGAGGTGATCCAGTATGAAGGCTGTCGTACTTTGTGGTGGTTATGGAAAAAGACTAAGACCTCTAACCCTAGAGAGACCAAAACCACTAATCCCAATAAGCGGTAAGCCCATTCTAGTACATCAGTTTGAATGGTTGAAGAGCTATGGTATTGATTGTATAATACTATGTGTTGGGTACCTTAAGGA
>CAZYGV010000034.1:0-10406 GCA_964647155.1 uncultured Thermoproteales archaeon
TAGGTACAAGCTCTAAGAAAGCTAGGAATAGTAGTAACTTACTCATGAAGCAACTAAATGGAGGTACACCAGCTAGGGATAGACCTCCAATTAGGATAGATAGAGAAGTAGTTGGTAAGTATCGTCCAGCACCTTTAAGCTTACTTAGAGACCTCTCACCCAGTACATAGACAAAGGAACCACTTGTAAAGAATAGAAGGGCTTTCGCTATAGCGTGGTTTACTACATGGTATAGTGCTGCTAGTAGACCAAGGGTGGTACCTAATCCAATACCCATGAATATTATCCCAATGTTCATTATGGTACTGTATGCCAGTAATCTCTTGTAATCGTCCTGTACACTCATAAGCAAAGCACCGTAGAGAGTACTTACAGCACCTAGTAGCAGTAATACAAGTCTGATGTAGGTTACTACATCGGTAACTTCAGGAATAGGTACTCCTCTATGGAGTGTATACAGTACTCTAGCTATTACGTAGACTCCTACTTTAACTAAGATACCTGAGAGAATAGCTGAAATACTTGCAGGAGCCTCTGGATGTGCATCAGGTAACCAAAAGTGTGTTGGAACTAACGCAGATTCAACCATGAAAGCAAATACTGTTAGTACTATGAACAGTGATGAAGCAATAATAACATTCCCAAGAACCTCACCGGTAATAGGTAGTACAACACCTCTAAGTTTTAGTGTGTAATCGACCATGTTCAACGTACCAAAGGTACCATACACACAACCTACTACAGCAAACAAATAGATTGAAGTAGCTATTGACGATATTATAGCATACTTAAACGATGCTTCAACAGCTTCCCTACTAGCTCTCCTAAATGCAACAAGACCATAAGCAGCTACACACATAACTTCAAGCATTACGAAGAGGTTGAAGAAATCATTAGTAAATAAACAACCCAACATACCGGCTTCTAAACACAGTAACATAGCATAGTAGTACTCAATACCATGATCTTTCTCTAGATACTTAATACCGTATATAAACGATAGTAGGACTAGGAATGTTACGAGCACTCCAAATACAGCACTAAACCTATCGATTTCATAGGAAATACCAAGTGGAGCAGGCCAACCACCAAAGAAGTAGACTAGAGGTTTCCCACTTACTACATACAGGTGATATGCTAGGTACGACACTGCTACAAAACTATATAGGATAATCACGAAGGTAAAGAGTTCAATAACTAATCTCCTCTTAGTAAATAAAGCTAGTAGGAGAACAAAGAAACCTGATGCAGCTAACACCAGTGGTACTGAGGCAAATAAACTCTCTATCACTCTTCTTCACCCCTCAAAGACCTTCTTAATATAGTACTCAAATCTTTCAGAAATGTACTTCCTACACATCTCTCTATCAATTGTTCTCACGTAAATCCAATGGACGAAATATGTACCACCATTCTCACTACGTTCTAGATCTATAACCACCGTACCTGGGGTATTGGTTATGGAATTAGCAACAGCTGTAATACCGTAATCTGTCTTCAGGTAGTACGGAACAGCTACAATACCTGGATTTATAGGCATTCTAGGGTGAAGAATCCTCTTAGCTACATCTACATGTGCTCTAACTTCACTTATGAAGAAGAAGTAGATTAGGTACACTATGGCCCAAAACCATCTCACAATATTGAGTGCCTTACTAGGTTTCTCAAGTATTAAGTGACTTAGGAGAGTAGCTACGATTAGTGACGATATTACACCGAGTATGATCTCCATCTGTAATCTCTCTAAAGTAGGCATTGTAAATAGCATGTAGACTGAAAATAGAAATAATGTCACTACAATTACTGAAGCTAATTTCCTACCCCCAACACCCATACCTATTACCACCTCAATCTTGACTTCTTTGTAATCTCTCTAGAATCTAAGGTACCGTATAGTCTATAGAGTTGAATGGCGAGAAATGTGAAGAATAGAATAACTGCTAGTCCTATGACTATAGCTGTTAGGACTAGACACTGAACTAAGGGATCCACTGCAGTCTCTTCATACATTGCGATCTCCTCTGGTGTTGGTTTTAGTGGTAGTACTGCTATCTTAGCGTTTGGTAATCTTCTGTACCCGAGAAATACTATGAAGAGGTTTATAGAGTCTGAGAAGATTGTGTATGCTATTATCTTCTTGATAAGGTTCGGTCTAGTTATGATACCATAGAGTGCTATGAAGATAGTTAGTATTAGGCATGAGTAACAGACAACCCAGATAACATAGCTTACAATCATGGTTTCACCTCTAGTAACTTCTTGAAGTATTCTTCAGGTATTGAAAGTACCAAGAATATTAGACAGAATCCAGTGGCAACAGCAATAGCATCAAATACGTTGAACAGGAAGATACTTCCTGAAATCCATACATTGTCTACGTAAGGCGGATACCCAATGTAAGGTGACCAGGGTTTGTATTGATTTTGAAATACGAAACCACCGAGAAGAGCTGGTATGAGAGCTACTAAAGCAATAGCTATGAGTCCAAGTGATCTAAGTAGGATCAGTTTCCTCTCCTCATATCCTATACGTCTTAGGAAGTACTGTGAGAGAGCTACCATTATGAGCAGTGGACCTATTACGTAAGTTGCTCCACCTTGAAATCCACCTCCTGGAGTTAAGTGACCGTGAATAGCTATGTTGATAGCTATTATTGATATTAAAGCAAAGACAACTCTACACACAGTCTTGGTTATTAATGATAGACCTAGTTCCTTAGGTAGCTTCTCTACTTCTCTTAACTTCTCCTTAAATATCACTTCAATGAATCTAAATAAAGCTAAACAACCTACAATAGCTCCGTAGAATACCGTAATCTCAAAGAAGGTATCTAATCCTCGATAATCCCATACCGTAGCTGTGATTGCCTCAGGTGATGAAGTCCAGAACTCTGGTTCATAGTAGTTTATGGTTCTACTAATGATGAATCTAGCTAATGGCCTTATTATCTTACTCGGCGTCCATCCTGTAAGTCCACTCATTATCGAGTGTACAATTAGAGCAACTACTAAGATAGCACCTACAGCTACGATCAATGCTACTACTTTGTGAGAACCTACAACTGGTTTCTCAAGATGTTCTGTCTTTCTGATTGCATAGAGGAAGACTACCGAGTATATGCCTACAGCAACTGGTAGGTAGACGAGAACTATGTCAATGGCTAGTATACAGTACAGAGCTATGGAAAAGAAAATTGACTGACAAGCCGATAGTATGACTGCTCTAACTAGATCCCTAGTCATAACTACCATGTACGTTAGAATTGTCGTGACTATTAGTGAGTAGACTAGAAGTACTTCATTTAACAATATCATCCTCTCACCCTCCTTAACTCGTCATGAACCACATACTTAGGTACAACAGTTCTCGATCTGTAAGCTGCTCTTGCAATAGCATGTGATCCTACTGGAGCTACAAAGAAAATTATCATAGCTATCACGATAGAACAACCAAAGATAAAGAATCTCTGTGGTCCAAGAAATGTACATGAGAGAGCTAATATTGCTACACCAATTATGGGGACAACAGCACCACCAATACTACCAATGGTTGCTGCGTGTAATCTAACGTAGAATTCTGGAAATCTAAGTAAACCAATTGACGCTATCACATCGAATATAGCACCAATAGTTGTTAAGGTTATACCAATGAAGAATAGTACATAGTTTAACTCCAACACCATACTACTCACCCAACTCTCTAGCTTCTAAGTACTTAGCAACATAGAGATCTAAAATAAAAGCCCAAAGAGCAAGACAGAAAGCAGCTAATATGAGGTAGGCATTCCTGAAGTATATTGAGAGCATACACATGAAGAAACACGCATCGTAAGCTATGCACGCAGTTGCTAATACCATGTCAGGTATTGTAGGTCCTTTAATCAATCTAATTAGGTATAGAGTCATTGAGATTAAGAAGCATGGTACTATGAAGTACAGTACGTAGTTCATGAGAAATGTCTCAATACTAAATCCCATGCAACCACCTCACCAACCTCATATACACGTAGAAACTTAAGACACCAAATATCACTATTGAAGTGAGGAGTATGGACATGGATACCAACATAGTCTTAGGTACATGTACATTACCTCTTAAATGAATGACAGCCGAATTAGTACTTCGAACCCACGTCAAGTACAGGTATCTAAGTGTATAACCACTACTAAGAGCAATACCACATACAAATAATATTAAGACTAAGCCACTATATGGAATCGATGTACTATACGATGTGAGTAACATAAGTAACTCACTAAAGAAACAAGCGAACGGTGGTACTGGAACCATGGCTAATAACGTACTAATACCTATGAACTGAATCGCACGAGATAACTGTAAAGCACCACCCAACTTCATCAAATCTCTCTCATGCACTAAGTACATGATTAATCCAGCGAGAAGGAACCACAAACCCTTGGATAGACTATGAGTTATTGTGTGGTACATTGAAGCAGCAATAGCGAGTTCAGGAATCCCGTAGACTAGACCCATAACACCTATGGAGAATGCTAAGAGTATGAAGTTCATGTGTGTTATGCTTGAGAAAGCTACAACTCTCTTCACATCTCGTTCCCTTAACGCCATAACTCCACTGTAGAAAATCGATACTAGAGCTACAGACATACATATTAATGCAAAGGGTGTAATCATGGTAGCTAATGTAGTTAGCTCTACAGTCCTTACTAGAGGTTTCACCAGGGTCATGTATAGTACTCGAAAGATACTGTAAGCTGCTGTCTCAATTATGATACCACTTAAGATAGCGCTTAAAGGTGCTGGAGCCTCAGCATGTGCTAAAGGTAACCAGTAATGTAGTGGAAATGATGGTAGTTTAATTAGAAGTCCAACTAGTAACAGAGCTATGATGATCTTATACTTGGGTATTGTAGTTAAGAAACTAGCTATTCTATGACTTATGAATGCCATATTCAGTGACTTTAATGTGTCGAATACGAGTAGGAGACCCACAAGAATTATGAAACCACCAACTACAGTAAACATTAGCGTTAATATCGATATTCTGATAGTTTCTCTATAACCCCACTTAGCTATTATCAATATTGCTGGTACCATAGAGAACTCATAGAATATAAACCATAGGATGAGATTTTGACTAATGAAAATACCGAGGATTAAGGGATAGAGGAGAAGGAGGAGTGTGTAGTAGAGTTCATATCCATCAGGTCTGTATCTGATGTAGTCTATTGAGTATAGTGTAGCGGAGATGAATAGTATAGAGGTTACTAGACATAGCACGTAACTAAGTTCATCTATAAACAGTGATACGCCGAAGAGACTACCTACCTTCTCGTAGTACACTTCAACTCTCGGACCGTAAATATATGAGTACGTGAGTAGCACTGTGCTAATGATGTAGGATGCAATAGCTATTGATGAAGCTACCTTATCACTTCTCCTACACGTTAAGTACACAAATGGTACTGCAAGTAACGGTATTACCAGAGATAGCAGTAGGTACATGTTAGGTCACCATCACTGTCAATACTATGGTTAGGAAGAGGAATATAACTGCTAAGTATGTACATAACTCACCAAGCATACTCCTTCTAGTAATCGAGGCAAACCTAATTACTAGATAAGTTATTCCCTCATACACTCGACCTAAATACACCTCGTATACTCTACCGTAAGCTATCTTTCGTAGGTTCTGTAAGGCCTCTATTTTAGTTAAAGCTCTTACGTACTTCCATACCGTTGGTCTAATAGTACTGTACACACCATATGACTTGTACCTCACGTAGTCAAGTGAAATTACTTCACCTGAAAGCCAAAGAGGTACTAGCTTCCTCACTCCTAGACTAACTCCCTTAAGTGTAAAACCAACAACACAACCTATAGCTAATGTTAGTCCCACAATTAAGGGTAACCAAGTAGATCCCAGTCCTTTAGGAAGTACAACCACTGGAAGTGTAGGTACTGTAAACACCTCTGTAAATGATGGGTACTCAGGAACTAACAACCTAGTTACCCTGTACAAAGTGGAGACATAGGGGTATGGATATAGACCAAGAGCTACACATGCTAGTGCTAATATCATCTGTGGTATAATCATTGATTTCGGTACTTCTCTAATACCCCTCTGTAGCACTATTTCTGAAGGTGTAGTGAAGAAAGCTTCTGTTAAGTACTTACTATAGGCGATAGCCGATAGCAAGCTGCCTATCAACGCTAAAATACAGCTTACGTATAGTACTGAGTATACCTCACCAGCTAGTAAACAGGTGGTGTATACGAGCCACTTACTTAGGAATACAGCAAATAGTGGTAGTCCAGCCATGGTGAGTACACCTATGATAGCAGCTACGCAAGTGTAGGGCATGTATCGTGATAAACCACCTATGCTACCTAGGTCTCTAGTTCCTGTAGTGTACAGTATTGAGCCAGAGTTTAGGAAGAGTAAAGCTTTTGTTATTCCATGATTTATCACATGTACTATGGCTGTTGTGAAGGCAAGTGCCGACACTAATGGATCTACATGAAATGTCAATAACCATATACCTAGACAAAGTACTATGTACCCAATGTGCTCTATAGAGCTATAAGCTATGAGCTTCTTATAGTCTTCCATTAGCAACATCTGAAGTGAACCAATGAGTATACCTATAATTCCTAGCACGACAAGTATACTCCCCCATACTTGGCATATGAGTGTTGTAGTTACCGTATTGGTTAGTACCAGTATTAAACCGTAGATTCCGATCTTTGAGAGTACACCGGAGAGTAGTGCTGAAAAACTTGAGGGTGCTTCAGCATACACATTGGGTAACCAGAAGTGTAGTGGTGGTACTGCTGCTTTCATCAGGAATGGTATCAGAAGTAATGTTACTATAGCTAGACCCAGGAAGGTATTTTCACTACTGATCTTACTTAGTAGCTTTAGGTTCTCCAATAGTACATAACTACCTGTTAGAGATACTAGTATTGCTAATCCTCCAATGAGGAACTTAGTAGTAATTACTGAGAAAGTTAAGTACGTTATTGATGCTGTAATTTCTTCTCTTTTCATTCCATAAGCCACAAGGATACAGGACGTTACAGTTATTATTTCTAGGAGTACTACGAATAGTATCACATTGTTTGTAGTGAAGAAGAGGTACGTAGTTAGTGCTAGTACTGAGAGTATTGGGTAAAATCTGAGTGTTGCTAACTTACCATAGCGTGTTAGGTACTTTACTGAATGTAGCACTGTTAATGGTAGGAGAAATGATAGTAGGGTGATGAAAGGTGTTGAAGTTGGTGTGAATAAGATACTTAGACTGTAGCTTGGTATTAGGATTATCTGCTTCACTAAATTTTGACCAATCAACAATGCCTTTAAACTAAAATACGAAAACGGTACTGCAAGGAAGACCGTATGTACGAGACAGGTGTAACTACATATGCCATATCTTCTATGTGAAGATAACTGAAGTAAAATAAACAATGCAGAAATTAGTATTGAGTAGTTAAGGAGAATGTCCATTAAGGTATGTACGGTCAGATCGATCACCTTACTCTAACTATTCTCTCTGTACAGCTAATACAGGGATCTAAGCTTTTAAGGAAGACAACGGCATCAGCTATTGTTAGTCCTTTGAGACAGTAAAAGATCGTAGGTAGGTTCATGAAGGTTGGTGTTCTTACCTTCCATCTATATAGTCGTTCTCCTTCTTGAGTTTCAACATAGTGAAACACTTCTCCTCTAGGAGCTTCAACTAGGCTATAACCCCATACACCCGGTGTAAACTCTATTCTCTCCTCCTCTACCTTAATAGGTCCTTTAGGTAACTTGTCTACCGCTTGTTCTATTATCGAGATCGATTCGTACACTTCCTCAATTCTTACCTTCACCCTAGCATCTATATCTCCTTCAGTATATGTAGGTACTCTAAATGAAAGGTACTTGTACGCTGCGTACGGGTAGTCCTTTCGAACATCTATAGGTATTCCTGAAGCTCTAGCAACAGGACCTACTACACATAGCTTCCTAGCTAAGTCCTTAGGTATTACACCAACACCTACACATCGTTGCTTGTAGATTCTGTTCCTTAGTATGAATTCTTCAATTGACTTCAATTCTTCTCTAACCCTTCTAACTTCCTTGAGTATTAGTGGTATGTGCTTATCCTCTATGTCCCATCTAACACCTCCAATAGTGTTTATACTGTACATCTTCCTATTACCAGTCAAAACCTCACAGAGATCCATAATGCCTTCTCTAATTCTCCAAAGGTGCATGAATGCTCCATCAAATCCAAGTGCATGACATATAAGTCCTATTATGAGTAGATGACTGTGAATTCTCTCAAGTTCAAGCATTATTGTTCTAATGTACTCAGCTCTCTCAGGTACCTCTATCTTTAGTGCTCTCTCTATAGCTTGACAATAACATGTACTATGAGCGAAACCACATATTCCACATATTCTCTCAGCAAGATACGGTAGTTGTCTTATCTTAAACTTTGATTCACCTAGCTTCTCTATACCTCTATGTACGAAAAACCCTCTATAATCAACATCTAGTATCTTTTCTCCATCAGCATATAACCTAACGTGTATCGGTTCTTCAAGTACTGGATGCCAAGGACCTATAGGTAGTACAACCTCTGTAGGTTTTGCCTCTATGTATGTATATGGTTTTTCAGCTTCATAAACAGTTACGTTATACGGTACCTCTTTCCTTAGTGGATGTACACCTTCAGGCCAGTCATCCGGTAGTACAAGTCTTCTAGGATCTGGATGACCTTCAAATTCTATTCCAAGTAGATCACGTACTTCTCTCTCAATCCAATTAGCTGCTGGTATTAGTGGTGTTATTGAGTTTATTGAAGGTGAGTAGTGTGGTAACTTAGTTCTCAATACATATATTTCTCGTTTATCATCTAGTGAGAAAAAGTATAGTAGCTCAAAGACCTTATCCATTAACCTCCTATCAATAGCTACTATCGTTATGAATCTAGCACCTTTGTCTAGTAACTTCTTTACCTCTTCTCTAACTTCATCTCTCTTGACGTAGATCTCAGTTGTGGTCCAAGTAATCAACTCCTTGAAAACCTCCATACTTCACTAGTAGTATCGTACAGCTTTGTACTTTGAGAGAACAGTTTCTAGTGATGGTGGTCTTGCAGGAGGTGGTGGAGGTACTTTCGGTGGAGGTACTATGATGACACCAACGGCTTTAGCAGCACCGGTTATTACGTCTCTAGCTCTTTCCAACATCTTTTCTCTCTGTAGATCCTCAAGTTTACCGAACTTTAGGGCACCACTCTTACAAGCTTCTACACACGCTGGTTGCTTACCTTGTTTTACCCTTTCAATACATCCATCACATTTAACTATGGTTTTTAACTGATAGTCGTATACTGGTATTCCGAAGGGGCAGACCATAGCACATGCCTTACATCCAATACATAGATCTGACTTAACTAGGATAAACCCTTCTTCCTTATAGATAGCTTTTGTTGGACAAACGTCAATACATGGTGCTTTATCACAGTGAAAGCATCTGAGAGGTGCTACGTAAACGTCTACAAGTATGTTATGTGTGAAGTACCTAGGTCTTGGAACTTCAGAAGGTGCTTTGAACAGTAGCTTAGTCTTACTGTGTTCAACAGCACAGTATATTTGACAGTTCCCGCATCCTAAGCACTTAGTTGGATCGAACACTATTACATACTCAGCTCCTTCCATGAGCAACCCCATGTATGAACTAACTAACTAAAAATTAAGTATTTCCCATATTCACCATTCTCATGGGGGAAAATGTATTGCTCATTACGTTAATTAGCATTACTAGTAGATATTACCTTTAGGTAAAATGTACTTTTTTTGTGAAACTTTTAAATAATGTTCCTTAATCTCATAATGCTGAGGTCCGGTCTCATGGCTGAGTACGTAATGGCACCTAAGGAAAGGAGCATTGATGAAGCAATTAAGTTAATGGATAAGAGATGTAGAGAACTAGGAATTCCAACCATCTTCGATAGATTCGAAAGACAACTTCCACAATGTGGTTATGGACTTCTTGGACTCTGTTGTAGACTGTGTCTAATGGGACCGTGTAAGATAGATCCATTTGGTATAGGACCTACAAGGACTGTATGTGGAGCAAATGCAGATAACATAATAGCTAGAAATCTACTGGTGATGATAGCTACAGGCTGTTCAGCTCATGCAGAACACGGCTATGAGATTGCTCATGTACTATACCTAGTAGGCACAAAGGGTGAGAATTTCCCATACAAAGTAACTGACGAAGCTAAGTTAAGAGCTATAGCTAAGAAGTTAGGTATTCCAGATGCGGAAACAAAGCCAGTAACTGAATTAGCTAAGGAAGTTGCTGAAAAAGCACTTGAGGACTTCGGTAGATTCCACTCATCTGAAACCTTAAACTTCCTCAAAGC
>CAZYGV010000035.1:0-10286 GCA_964647155.1 uncultured Thermoproteales archaeon
TGTTGCTACAAAGACATAGTCACGATATTCCTCAATGGCGAACTGATCTAGAACTTTACCATCAATCTCTCTGATAGCTGTGATATCTAGCTCAAGCTCAGGATACCTGAACCTAAACTCTACAATACCTGTCCTATACGAGATTTTCTTTGGTAGGTACTTCTCAACAATCTCGCTAACACAATCGTAGAACTTATCCAGTAGCACGACAAGACATCTCAATCCCTTTGGATTCTCCTCAATTAATCTACCTAATGTCAGTAGAAACGCATTGAGGTACATAACTACTGACCTTACTCGTACAGTCGATACATTCATCTTATCCCAATCGATTCCTAGCTTGTTTAGTGCTTCATCTATGTACTCGATCGGTACGTTAGCCTCCTTGCTCAATCTCTCTCGTAGCTCATTAATCATGGCCTTTACCTTCTTGATCTCGATCACTGGCTCCTTAGTTAAGAGAATGTACATACTGTCTCTCGATACGTAGATCCTATACGTTGGATCACCAATGTATGAATGGAGACAGTACTTCAATTCCTCTAGGTTTAGCATGAATATGTTAAGTGCAACAGGGTAGCGAGCTATGAACTTGAAGACATGGATATCCTTTGGCTTAGCTACCTCACCATTTACATGAGGTAGAAGTAGTTTATCTTGTTCAAGTACTGGGTGCTGTGTGAGGACAATGAGTAATTCACCGAGTAATCTTGATGTGAGGTACTCGCCACTGATTACAAAGTACTTGATGAGCTTTGGTGATGAGGCATCACTAACGTCAAATACGAGTACTGTAGTATTGCTTACTTTCCATGGAATGTAGATCTCTTCTTTAGTTGGACCTATCTGTCCTTCCCTCCTCAGTATCCTAATGCTGTGGGTATGTGCTATGACAATTAGTTTATTACCTGAAATGAATATTCCCTGTGCAGCTGATCTAGTGTAGTATGTAGTTGAGCTGTAGATAGTGTGCACATAGCTAGATACATTGATTGTAGACACTAGCTTTAGTTCAGTTACTGGATATGCTCTAACTATGAACACTAAACCCTTACCACGATCGCAGATGTATATGAACTTACCATCTGTCTTAACTATGTCTAACTCGTCAATACCTTGAACTTGTACATTAGTGACAGAAAATCTCGGTACAGAGGTCTTTGCTGGAGTTTTCGCAGTCTTCGCTACAGCTGGTATAGCAGGGAGTAGTGGAATAGGTGGTATAGGTACTGGTGCTCGAGAAGTCTCTACAGCATAACTGTATGGATAGATTCTGTACCCGTGCACTAGCCTAGATAGGTAGTTTTTCAATTCCTCATAGCTACTGAACTCAGTAATCACCCCTTTACCAGTGATAGTGATGACACTAGGAACTGTCACATTTGTTCCTGGTTGTTTACCTATTTCCTCTGGAGTGTGTGGTGGTTTTAGTATCACCACAACCACTGTAAGTAGCAGAACTACTGTTAGCACAATGACAACTACGATGTACTTCCACTTACCATACATATCTCTACACCGCAAAGAACATCATCATATTCAACCAATAAGTATTGGGTTTGAACAATATTGTTCAAGTCCTAGAACACCTCCAGTAAAAAGTCTAAATTCCACCTCAGAATGAAGTACTCCTCAGTGATGAGGAAGGCCCGTAGCAGATTAGTGAAGAGGATGGACCCGTCTGATACTTCTATCCATTAATTACGCTCAGGACCAATTACACTACACAGTTAGCATATAGTTGAGGTACCTCTGGGGTACTCCCAACATTGTTTTTTAAATAATTAAGGAGGGAGAGGTGGTAGCCCGGCCCGGATTCGAACCGGGGTCAGCGGGGCCAGAGCCCGCCATGCTTGACCGCTACACCACCGGGCTTAGTCAGTTTTCACTTAAAAATGTAAATGTTAAAAATCTTGCTCCATTTTGTTCCTCTACTCTATAACCTTTATTGCTCCTGCTGGGCACTGTGTTTCACAGGCTCTACAACCTATGCATTCCTCTGGTTTAACTACGTGTGCTTTTCCTTCCTTTATCTCGAAGACACCTACTGGACATACTGAGGCGCAGGTTCCACATCCTGTACACTTATCCATGTCTACTACGGGTTTTGGCATGAAGTTCACCCGCTATGTTGCTGTGTCTACCCACTATGTTTAAGTTTTCTCAAGAGGGGTGGTACGAATAGTATTATCGCCACTACGAGTACTGTTGCTACTAGTAGTGTCATTGCTGTCTGTGTTTTCTGCTCTAAGGCCTCTATCCTAGGTACTTCGATTGTGGATATTACTACCTTTGCTACTGCTCTATCTAGTACGTTGTTGAAGGTTATTGTCTTGCTCCCTATCTTGAGTATGTACGTTCTTACTGAGAACCTATATGTGTTGTTTATTAGCCTTGGTAGTGTTATGTTGCTTAGTACATACCTCACTTCTAGTACTGTTCTTGAGCCGGGTGTTGGTATTGTAAGTGGGTTTATCCTAATTGTGTTGCCTTTTACTCTGTACCCAGCTACTGTGTAGTTTACTCTGTACTTCATGACTGTGTCCTGTACTTCAACATTCTTTGGATATGTTGGTAGTACAAGTGTGATGTATGTTGGTGGTGAGAAGGAGTTTCCTAGGTTCACTACCTCTATTCTGTCCACGATGTAGTACGTACCTTCATCGACTTTGTACACTTCTCTCTCGAGCTTATCTATGGCGAGTATAGTTGTTGTTCCTTTCAGCGTTATTATCGTCAGTATGCTGGGTGACGTTATGTTTTTTGTCGGGACTTTAGCTACGTAGTAGTTTCCTTCAGACTCCATGTCTACTGTTAGGTTTCCTATCGTGATATCCACGTCGTAAACTCCTCCTAACCTAACTAGCTTCACCTCTGTGTAGTTCACATTGCTTGGCCATGGCATGTAGGTCGTTATGTTGATCTCTCTATCAACGATAGTTATGTTGCACCAGAAGTACCACACGTACTCCTTCTTGAATGGTAACCTTTCTTGTCCTGTATCCGTTAGTATGCACGTAGCACTGTACCTCATTAGTAGGTCTCTATCTTCTCTATACCTAATCGTTACATTGCTCTTGTCCACTACCTGTAGTATGAACCCTATCAACCTAATCTCTCTTACCACACATACTTCCTTCTTTTCCTTCTTCTCTCCTTCTTCTGCTTGGATCTGCACTACATGCAATAGCAGTACTGCTACTAGTGCTAGTGCTATTAGTATGGTGATTGCTCTGTTTCTCATGTACTCACCTAGGTGAAGTGGTTTGGTGTAAGGTATAAAACGTTTGAGTTCTTACTCTTGGTGATGCCTAAGGTCTATGTTGAGACTTATGGTTGTTGGTTGAATAAGGCTGAGTCTGAGGTTATGGTTACTATCCTGAGTAGGCTAGGTTATGAGGTCTGTAGTAGTGTGGATGAGGCTAATCTGATCATTGTCAATACTTGTGCTGTTAGGTCTGAGACTGAGAGCAGGATTTTGAAGAGGTTGAGTGAATTGAGGAGGATTCTTGAGGGTAGGAATTGTAGGGTTGTTGTCTGTGGTTGTCTAGCTAGAGTTAGACCGGCATCTATTCTAGAGGTTTTCCCTGATGCTATACTTCTCGATCCTAACTCTATAGAGAGGATTAGTGAGGTACTTAGTCTTGAACCAGGTAGCTTTGTCTTCAGTGATGTTCCTACTCGTGAGGTTCTTCCTGAGTTTAGAGGTGGTTTGAGGTATGTTGTGCCGATAGCTACTGGTTGTCGTGGTAACTGTAGCTTCTGTATTGATAAGGTTGCTAGGAGAGTTGTTAGGAGTTACGATAAGTCCCTCATTGTTGAGAGAGTTCGTAGAGCTGTTGAGAGAGGTGCTAGGGAGATCTTCTTGACTGCTCAAGATGCTGCTGTGTACGGTATTGATCGTGGTTACACGTTGGTTGAGCTTCTTGAAGCTATTGACAGGATTGAGGGTAGGTTCTTCGTTAGGGTTGGTATGATGGAGCCTAGTGAGGTTATGAGGATTCTAGATGGTCTCCTGGATGTGTTTAAGAGGAGTGAGAAGCTGTATAGGTTCTTTCATATTCCTCTTCAGTCTGGTGATGATAGGGTTCTGAAGTTGATGAATAGGAGGTATAGTGTTGCTGAGTATGTTGAGCTTATTAGGCGTATTAGGAGGGAGTTACCTGATGCTAGTATTGTGACGGATATCATTGTTGGTTTTCCTGGTGAAGATGAGGAAGCTTTTGAGAATACGTGTAAGGTGGTTAGGGAGTTGAAGTTCGATAAGGTTCACGTAGCTAGGTATACTCCTAGACCGTTTACTCTTGGTTCTACTATGAAGCAGGTTCCTGAACCTATTAAGAAGTGTAGGTCTAGGGTCTTGACTATTGTAGCGAATGAGGTTGCACTGGAGATAAATATGAGGCTTGTAGGTTCACGTGTTGAGGTGTTAGTGACAGGTGAGGGCCAGAGTGAAAAGGGGTTCATAGGTTCGAGAACTAGGAGCTATAAGCTGACTTTTCTTAAGGAGGCTAGGGTAGGGGAGTTTGCTGAAGTTTATGTTGAGAGGGCAACTCCCCTATACCTATATGGCAGTGTTGTTAGATACGTGCACTAGGTACCTTTCCTTCAGCTCTGATCTCCTGTAGTCTCCTCTTCAGTTCTTCTAGTTCATGACTACTTATTTTCTTGAAGACAGGCCTAACTTCACCTAGCTTCTGTCCAGCTGTAACTGGTTTCTTTGCTTCATCCCATCTCCTCGATGTAATATCGTCACTGTAACCTAGCTGTCTCCAGATCTCATTAGCGAACGTTGGTATGAATGGTGCCAGCAATATGGCTAGCGCCTTCACTGCATGAATAGCAACGAACATTATCGATGCAGCCTCTTCTCTAGAGGTCTTAATCTTAGCCCAAGGGGCTCTCTCATTTAGGAACCTATTACCTTCCCTTGCAAGCTCTATGATTTTGAGGAGAGCATCTCTAATCCTCATGTTCATGAGTAGGTTATCGACTTCATCAACTATCTTCACTATTAATTCCTGAAACCTAACGTCTTCTGAATATAGCTTCTCGACTCTAGGTACTTCTCCGTTGAAGTTCTTCTTCACGAACGTTAACACACGGTGTACGAAGTTACCAATAACATCGTTAAGCTGTGTATTGATGATCTCTTGTAGGAGTTCCCATGAGAAGGACATGTCCCTAGTCTCTGGTCTCATGTAGAGTAGGGCAAATCTCCAGTAATCAGCAGGGAGTAATTCCAGCGCTTCATCAATCCAAATACCTATTCTCTTGCTTTTAGAGAACTTCCTACCTTCAAATAGTAGGTACTCAGTAGATGCTACAGTCCATGGTAGGACGAATTTCTCACCTGAAGCTATCAGTAGAGCTGGTAGAATTATTGTGTGGAATGGTATGTTGTCCTTACCGATGAAGAATACGACCTTGGTATCTGGATCAAGCCAGAACTTCTTCCACTCCTCCTCCTTACCTAACTTCTTGAAGTACTCGATCGTGGCACTGATGTAGCCTAAGACAGCATCGAACCAAACATAAATTGTCTTGTCTTCAGCACCAGGAAATGGAGCTGGTATACCCCACTTATTATCTCTTGTAACACATCGTGGCTTCAATCCCTCTCTAAGTATCGATAAACTCATGTTTCTCGCATTTTCAGGTAATCTATCATTGTTCTCAATGTACTTCCTGATCTCTGGTTCGAGCTTAGGTAAATCAATGAACCAGTGCCTAACCTTTTTTATAACTGGTTTTGAACCGCAGAAAACACAATGTGGATCAACTAGCTGAACTGGATCAAGTAATCTACCACAGTTTTCGCATTGATCTCCTTTAGCAAACTCGTATCCACAGAATGGACATTTACCCTCAACAAATCTATCAGGTAGGTAAATTCCACACTTTTCACAGAATAGAACCTCGATCTCCTTTGTGAATATATAGCCATTTCTATAGATCTTGGTGAAGATTTCTCTAACAAATTCCTTATGGAGAGGATTCTCTGTTCTTGTGTAGTTATCGAACGATATGTTCCATCTCCTGAAGAGTTCAGCAACTAGTTCATGCATTTTATCCGTGAGAACCTTTGGATCAATACCTCTCTTCCTAGCTTCAACCTCAATGGGAGTACCATGCTCATCTGAACCTGATACGAAAATAACTTCTTCTCCTTTCATTCTTAGGAATCTAGCTACCACATCAGCAGATAACACGGAACCTATTAACGTACCTAGGTGTGGTACAGCATTGGTGTAAGGCCATGCTGCACCTATAACCCATCTACCCAAATTTCATCACCAAACTCCCACGATTTAACTAACCCTTATGAACATTACTCCAAAGAGCAGTAAACGCTGAATCCCCACATAAAAGGAATCTGAGGAATTACTCTAAAATACCTCTCCTAACTTTAACACAGACACCAGCAACACCATCCTTGATCTCCTTAGCCGACAATAAAGCCCTACCGACAGCAATTAACCTACAATTCTCATCCACGACCATAACCTCCATACCTGCCCTAACCCTAGGGTCAACCTCAATTACATGCTTAGTGAAGACACTTCTACCTCTTGCAATGTACTCTGCAGCATCTCTCCTGACCTTAACGTAGTACTGGGGACCCAATCTTTCAAGAACCTTCTTCATACCATCAATCGTCGGTAAGAGATAACCATCACTAGCTCTCAAAGTAAGCACCATAACACCATCAACAAAAACGTGCTTCACCCTACCTGTACTACGAGATACCTCAACCTCGATATTACCACCATCAAGTATTGCATTTGCGAAGTCAATTCCGTATAGATACGAGACAATACCTTTGACCTTCTCTAAAAGTAACTCATTTACCTTAACCCTCATATCAATAACTAAGCCTTATAATTCAGTACTAAAGTATGTGCTTCGTGAAGTGAAGTTCCATGAAGAGTTACTGCGATATTTGTGGAGCTGAGATAATTGGTGAACCAATTATCATAGTCCTTGATAGAGCAACATTGAGAGTATGTAGGAGATGTGCGCAAAAGTACTCGGGAAAAGCACAGATAATACCACCAGGTAGGGTTAGAAGTACATCAACGACAACAACTTCCAAGATAACAACTCAGATAAGAACACCTAGACCAGTACCTAGGACTAGTAGGAGGGTGAGTACCTTAGGTATTCCACGTGAGTTAAGATATGAAATTGTTGAGGATTTTGCTGAGAGAATTAAGAGAGCTAGAGAGCAACTTGGTCTAACGCGTGAGTTACTAGCTAGGTTAGTTAATGAGAAGGAGTCGGTTATACGTAGAATTGAGGAGGGTTCACTTGAGCCAACTATTGAACTAGCTAGGAAGCTAGAGCGTGTGCTCAAGATAAAGCTTCTTGAGCCAGTACTTGAGGAGGAAGAGGTAGAGAGCTACGTGAGTAAGAGTAGAGGATTTGAGTTGACTCTAGGCGATGTTGTTGAAATTAGGGAGAAAAAGAGGGAGAAGTAGAGGATATGATGCATGGTGAAGTGAGTAGTACAGTACCTGTAGTGCTTGTGTACTGTGGTCCCAAGGATGAAGGTAGAGAACGTGAGTTTCAAGTACTTGCTGAAGCTGCTAATTACAGAGTGCTTGCATACTTAAAGCAGTATAAGAGAGCTAGCGGTCCCTTTGGTATCGGTAGGGGTAAGTTGGAGGAGCTTAAGGACTTAGTTAAGAAGTTAGGTGCTAAAAAGGTAATATTTTACCAGAGTCTGAAGCCTGCACAGGTTTACAGACTAGAGAAGGAGCTTGGTGTCGAGGTTTCTGATAGAATTCAACTTGTTCTTGAGATATTCGCTAGAAGAGCAGGTTCTCGAGAGGCAAAGCTTCAGATAGAACTAGCGAGATTGAGATACGAACTACCCCTGATAAGGGAGCGTATTAGGTTAGCTAAGCTTGGTGAACTACCTGGCTTTCACGGTGGTGGTAGGTATGACTTTGATGCTTTCTACAGACATGCTGTTATGAAAATGGCTAGAATAAGGAGGGAGCTGAGTAAACTTAGAGAGAGGAAGAAACTACATAGAGAGAGGAGAGCTAGATATGGCTACCCAATAGTGGCTATCACAGGGTACACATGTGCAGGAAAGACTACTCTATTCAATGCCTTGACCTCAGAGACTAAGCTTGTTGATGATAAGCCATTTGCTACATTGAGTACGTACATACGTAGAGTCAACGTGTACGGTATTCCTGTTCTCGTGATGGACACTATTGGGTTCATACAGGATTTACCTCCATTCCTCATAGATGCGTTCTATGCTACACTAGAGGATCTTGTATACTCAACACTTATACTCCTGGTAATTGATGCAGCAGAGAGCTTAAGCGAGATCGAGAGGAAGGTGGATACGTGCCTTGATGTTTTTGCTGAGATAGGTGCTATCTCAAAGCCGATAATTGGTGTGTTAAATAAGATCGATTTAGTACCTACTCACGTCATTGATGAGAGAATTAGGTTTGTAAGAGAGAGGTTTCCTGAATTAAATGAGGTCGTTGCTATTTCTGCTTTGAGAGGATGGGGTCTTGATCTGCTTAAACATGTAATAGCGAAGTACATACCGCAGTTTGTAACGGCTATTTTCTCGGCTGATGTCAAGGGTCTTCAGGAACCTGTACTTGAGCAGATTTACCGATTAGGTCATGTAAGGAAAGTTGATGAATGTAATGGTGTTCTGTATCTAACTGTAGAGGTTCGATACTCTGAGCTAGGTAAGTTGCTTCAGATTCCTGGATTGAGGTTGGTACATTATGAGTTTGGAAGAGTTAATGAGGCTTCCAGTAAGTGGGAGGAAGATTATTGTACTAAGAATGGGTCATAGACCTAGGAGAGATGTGCGCATTACAACCCATGTAGCACTTGTAGCTAGAGCATTCGGTGCACACGCAATGATACTTGCAGATGTTGTTGATGAGAAGCTGCTTGAGACAATGAGGAAGGTTATTGAGAATTGGGGTGGTAGGTACTTTAAGATTGTATGTGGTATTCCTTGGAGAAAAGCTATTGAAGAGTGGAAGAGACTTGGTGGTTGTGTTGTTCACTTGACCATGTATGGTGAGAACATTGAGGGGAGTGATGTCTTGGAGAGAATTAGGAGAGATCCAAGGGATATGATGGTTGTTGTCGGTGCTTCAAAGGTACCTAAAGAGGTATATTTCCTAGCTGATTACAATGTTGCTATTGGTAATCAACCACATAGTGAGGTTTCTGCACTTGCTGTGTTCTTAGATAGGTTCTTCCAGGGTAGAGAGCTTGTGAGAGAGTTTGAGGATGCTAGGTTAAAAATTATTCCGTGTCCTAGAGGTAAGAAGGTTATGAGGTTGGAGTAGCATGGCATCTAATTCACAACTAATAACTTTGGTGAAGTTATTATCCAAGAAGATTATTGGGGATGACACAGCTGAGAAAGTGCTTGATGTACTAGCATCCAGAGGGCCTATGACGGATGAGGAAATTGCTCAGATTTCAGGTTTACACATAAATCAGGTTAGGAGAATACTTCAGAAATTGGCTGAAGAAGGTTTCATAGTTTTTACCGTACCACAGACGAGTAGGATGGGTGCTCAACAGCTATGGAGTGTAGACATTAGTACCTTGAGACATATCCTACATAGGAGAATTCGTGAGGTCATTGAGAAGCTTAAAGAGAGACTAAAGTACGAGAGTGATTTAGGTGCTTACTTCACCTGTGAGAGATGTGGTGGACACTACACAATAGATCAAGCAATGGAGTTTGAATTTAGATGTCCTCTCTGTGGTGAGTACCTTATTCAGGAGAGTACTGAATCTCTTGTGAGAACCATAAACTTAGTCATAGAGAAGCTTAAGGTTGCTGAGCAGAGGATAGCTAGAAGTGTATGAGAGCTGTATCAACGCCAAGAACTTCACCGGCAACACTACAGATTAATGCTAAGCATAGTGCCCGCACCTCTACATCACTTAGTCCTGAAAGAGCAATATTACTCCTCAATTCCTCAAGAATAGCACTAACGAAACTAGCAACTACATCCTTCATCTCCTTCTTTATCTTCTCCAACACATCAAGCTTCACGACAGGAATATTCAGTCTAATAACCTTCCTATAAGGTGCTCTAAGCAATGATGCTTCCTCAATAAGACCTAGCTCTCTCAACATCTTTAGATGCTCAACAAGTGATGTAGGTGCTACACCAATACTCCTAGCTATCTCAATTGGACTCAACTCACCACGAAGGTACAGTGTTGAGAGTATACTCCTCCTAGTTTTAGACCTCAAAGCAAATGCTATGGGA
>CAZYGV010000036.1:0-10284 GCA_964647155.1 uncultured Thermoproteales archaeon
CAATATAGTGGTGCTGGATGCTAGTGGTAGCATGTTAGCACTAAACAGAATTCAACTAGCTAGGGAGCTAGTTGAGAAGCTAGCGACTAGGAGCTACGTTACAAGATCTAGCATAGCCATTGTAGTGTTCAGAGGAAGAAGTGCATTGTGTATTCTACCACCTACGAGATGCTATGCAAAGGCTCTCGAACTCCTCAAGGAAATTGAGGTAGGAGGATCAACTCCCCTCTTCCACGGATTACTGGAGGCCTACAACATAGCTAAGCTCTATAGACTAAGGTATCCACTCTCTCGAATTCACATATACCTGGTAAGCGATGGTAAGGTAAATGTGTTGCTAACTGGTGATCTAGATCAAGATATCCACACCATAGCTACTTTACTCAAGAAACTCCAGTGTAAGCTCACTATATTCGAAGTTCGAGGAGAGTACTCACTCAATATCGGAACGAAGGTTACGGAGAAGCTAGCTGAGTTAACCAATGGAGAGTACAGAGTGATCTACGTCAGCAAGTAAACGAGGAATAGCTGCAGGGGCAATGAGGTGATTGATATCGAGAGCGAAATAGCGACTAACTTCATAACTAGCTTAGGAGGATAGAGTGAGAGATATAGTGGAACTACGTGTCGAGGATAATCAGATAACACAATGAAGAGAAACCTAGTCAGCACCAGTACGAGAAGCGCTTCTCTACAACTGAGGAAACCAGATCTAACAAATTCACCTACTAGGAATACAGCAGTAACCGGACTAATAACACCTGTACACACAACAATAACGGAATGGTATGAAAAACCTAATGTGTGAAGCAATGGAGTTACCACATTACTAAGGTAAGTAGCTACATTCAGTACCGTGAAGATTACTACTAACGCAGTAGCAACTATGTAACGAGGAACAATTCTCGAGAGAGCATGAATTGCTAAGTGTAAAGACCTACGAAGTACCTTGCGTAAACTATAGGAAGCACTAACCTCAATAGTACGACGAGGCTTCGTGTAAATTCCATGTACTCTAGATCTACCGTACACAATAGCGACCAACAAACTTATGATCTGCGGAACAAGTACTAGCAGTAGGTACCTCAGTCCCAAAGAGACTCCGAGAGCAACCAACACAACAGGTATGTAGTACCTAATGAGGTGAGTGAGCAGCGTAAAGGGTCTCCTAAGCAGTACATACGCAATCACAACATCATCCCCTACGACGCCTCTAGTCCTTAACTCAGAAAGGTACACCTGCTCAACCTTAACATCCACTACGGCTGCAGGTATGAGAACTGCTAAGTCTGGTGGTAGCCTCGCTAGTAACATAAGCGACTTGAAGGGTTTACACAGAATTCTCGAAATACCTAGCTCGTAGACCACACCCAGAACGAAAACGCCAAGGAACATCAGTGTGATGGAGATGGCTACATACCTGAGGTAAGACAGGACTAGTGGTGCTAAGTCCAAGTCACTAAACCTCAGTACCAGCTCTTGGAACAACTACCACAAAACCACAGTGCTCAAACCTAACGAAGTCAACACCATAGACCTCTCTAAGTACCTCAGGTCTCAGTACATCCTGTGGACTACCGTAAGCTACAACACGTCCTCTACTCATTAGCAGCACCTTATCACTGAAACTAGCTGCTAGGACAGGATCGTGCATTGCCATGATAGCTGCATCTACTCTACCTGACTTCACTAACCTCCTAACAACTGAAAGCACACGTACACTATTGACGATATCTAGGTGTGCTGTTGGTTCATCAAGGAGTAATACCTTTGCTTCCTGAACAAGTGCTCTTGCAATCAGTACCAATTGCATCTGACCACCACTCAACTCAGTAATAGACCTCTCGAGAAGATCCTCAATACCAAGTAACTTAGCTACCTCGTGAACTTTCTCGTAATCCCTTCGAGAAGGTAGCGAGAACATCGTGTGGTGAGGAGCTCTACCCATCAATATGAAGTCAAGTACCCTGTACGCGAATACACTGTGGTGTGTTTGAGGAACATAGCCGAAGTACTTAGCGAGCTCTCTAGAACTAAGTTCATCCCATCTACGCTTACCATCAATGTACACCACACCTCTCGGTTTGAGAAGTCTAAGTATACACTTGAGGAGTGTAGTCTTCCCAGCACCATTTGGACCTAGTACTGTCACCACCTCCCCACTATACACCTCAAACTCTACATCACGTAGAGCAACTAAATCACGAGAGTACGTGTAGCTAAGTCCCTCTACCCGAAGTACACACCTCATCTCCACACACCACTTGCTCTCCTGAGTAAGTAAATGTAGAGTGGTGCACCCATAATCGTAGTGAGGACACCAATCGGTAGCTCCTCACTTGTAAGACACCTAGCTAGGTCATCAGCTAGTACCATGTACGTAGCACCGAACACAATACTGTATGTCACCACTACCCTATTATCTGTACCCAACATGAGCCTAACTATGTGAGGTACCAGTAGTCCAACCCACCCAATGATTCCAGTGTAGGCTACAGTAGCTGAAGTCATGAGGGCGCAGACAGCAGTCAACAAACCTCGTTCCACAGTTGGATTAACACCAAGTGCTCTAGCCTCTTCATCTCCAAGAGATAGTACATTAAGCCTCCACCTCATAAACCAGACAACGAGTATACATGGTAGTGACACAGCTAGCATACGCACGATCTTGTACCAGAATGCTGCTTGACCGATATCACCCATCAACCAGAAGACTATCGAGGCTAATCTATGGGGATCAGGAGCCAAGTACTTAACCAGTGCTAGAGCTGCTGAGAAAAACGCATTAACTATGACACCAGAGAGTACAAGAGCTATAACCCCACCCTTCCCCCAACTCCAAGCTAGAACAAACGTCAGCATGAACGCAATGAGCGAGAAACAAAAAGCGACCACCTCTACCGGTACTGCTGGCGGTAAAAACGCTATAGCCAATGCAGCACCAAATCCAGCACCCGAAGCTATACCCAGAATGTAGGTATCAACTAGAGGATTACGAAGCATTGACTGTAGAGCAGCACCAGAAACAGCTAAGACAGCTCCTGTAATAGCTGCTGCGATAGCTCTAGGTGCTCTGTAGAGCAGTACAATTACGCGAACTGTCTCAGGTGGACTATGAATAAGGTGAGGGAATACAGCTGACAGCACCGCCTCAAGTACAGTCTTGGGATCAGTACTATAGTGACCTAGCAGGAGAGAAATCAAGATTGCTAATGGTAGAGAGAAAGAAACAAGTAGCTTAGGTACTAACTTCCTCAAGGACTCTCACCCACTAACCAGCACTAGCAACCTCAGAGTACGGTATACCGTACCACTCCATATAGTACTTATTAGCTACCTCCATGAAGTTTATGTCACTAAACCTATCTGGGTACATCTTACACGCTAACCACAGCACAAATAGAGTCAAGTCTGGACCCCAATGCTCGTAGTAAGGCTCCTTGTACACCCTACCCTCTTTAACCGCCTTAACGACACTCCACTTAGGATCTTTGAGGAGATCCTCAGGACCGTACTTAGCCCACCACCAAATCACTATCATGTCTGGATTCCACTTAACAATACGCTCAAAGTCAACAGTTACATAGCTCTTATCAGGGAACTCCTTCGCTGCAACATTCACACCACCAGCGAGAACAATAGCATCATTCATGGTACCTCTACCACCCTGAACTCTAGTAGGCTTACTCCATAGGTACAGCACACGTACTCTCTTCTCAGGTGGTATGTCCTTTACTCTCTCTCGAACTAACATCAGTAGGTTATCCATATCGTTAATGATCTTCTTGACCCTATCGACCACATCATACAGCACACCTAAACACCATAGCAACCTCCTGACATCATCGTAACTATAGAGATGAACTTTCACAACTGGAATACCGAGCTTCTCAATCTGCTCAACAACACTTGGCTTATATGGCCAAATTATGACGACATCAGGTCTCAGCGTCTCAAGAACTTCTATGTTCACCCTGAATGAGGAACCTGGACTAGGTATGTCCTTGATCTTGGGGTACGCCTTCAGCAGTACAGGATTCTTCTTAGCATACTTCGACACACCAACGAGTCTATCCATGACACCTAGAGCTAGGTCAGAGAGGTACGATATTAAGTCAACGACTCTCTTCACCTTTCTCGGTACCTTAACCACGTTACCCAATGGATCAACGATCTCCTTCCACTCAATACTGTATGTAGCAAATGCCTGCTTAGGTATATCAATTCCATAGAAGTGCTTGAGTAGGTACTCCATATCGCTCCTCCAATCAACTTCACCGTACACCTCTGGGTACAAAAGCTTCGCAATGTACTCTCTACCAATTATATCCCTTGGACCCCAATCGAGTACACCACCAATGCTACCCCAGCAAGGAACTATGTAGATTCTACCGCTCTTGTACGCCTTGAGGACATGCCATCTCGTGTCATTAGCAACCCTATCCAGTACCTTTTGTACGTACTTCATGGATGACGTGATTAGTACTACATCTGGATCCCACTTCACTAAAGTCTCGAAATCTACCTTAGGCCACTTCCTACTCGGGAACTCACGTAGTGCTACGTTGATCGCACCAACATCCTCTACAGCTCTACCCCATGAAGTATTTGCGTAGAGTGAGAGTGCACCACCTTTGAGAATACTTGAACCACCGATGATAACGACCTTAAGCCTCTTATCCTCAGGCACCTTAGCACCAAGCTCCTTCAACTTACTGTACCTAACTTTGATGAACTCAATAAGCTCCCTAGCCTTCTCCTCAGCACCAAGTACCTTACCCAAGATCTCGATCGCCTTTATTTCGTCCTCAATACCCCTAATGAAGAGACCAATGACAGGTATCCCCATTTGCTCAAGCTTCTTAATAATCTCGTCAGCCTTACCATAGCCAAAGTCCGTAATTACGACATCTGGCTTCAGAGAAGCTATAGCCTCAACATTGACACCTCTAAATATGCTTCCAACCTTAGGTAGGTCCCTGACTTCAGGGGGTAGGTACTCATCGTAAGGTACGTAGCTACCAACACCAACAATAGTATTAGCCTTACCGAGAGCTACAATTACCTCAGCCCAGTATGACTGAAGAACTACAACCCTCTCAGCAGGTTTAGCTAACTCAATAGTCTTCCCTCTAAAGTCCTTAATCACAATAGCTGGTTTAGGCTTCGCTACAGGTTTAGTCAGTGGCTTAGCTGGTTTAGTAGGTTTGGTAGGTTTAGTGGGTGGCGGAGGTGCTGTAGGTTTAGATGGTCTAGCGCTATAGTAGAGATATGTAGTGATTACAGCTGCTACAATTACTACCACTAGGATTGTAACCAGAACCCACTTACTGATACCTACTTGCGACCTCATTAGACTCACCCAAATTCAAGCTGCGTTAATACTAACTTCAATATTTTTTAATACTTTCAGTATGAGTGCACTACGGTAATGGTAGTACCATAGCTGGGAGCATGGGCTCAGAGGCACTATTAAGTACCTTACTTGAGCTTGGTACTGTGCGTCCTTGCTCAAGTCACATATAGTGAATGAGTTACTTCTTCATCTGAGAAAGACACTAAATCACTACTGAGTACTCATGTGTCATGGCTTGACCTGCGGGTATAGGTCCACTAGCTTCTTAACCCTCTCATAGACGTAGTGAGCCATGTACAATGCCTCTTCTGCGTCCTCACGATCATACAGAGCTTCTGGTGGAAGTCCAGACTCCTCATCACCGTACATACTTGGTTCCCTCTCTCTACGTAATCTCCTTGAGTATCTAGCCATAGTTGGTATATCACGACGAAACCATTCAGGGAATCTATCGGCTTCTCTCCTCAGTATTGGTCCAACATCGTGCCAACGAGGAGGCTCTACACCAACTAATCTTAGTGCTGCTTTGAGCAACAGCTCAACAGCCTCTTGACATTGCCTCACTACATAGGGGTAGTTCCCTCTTTCAAGAGCTTCCCTAGCATGGTGAATCCTCTCCTCAGCTTGCCTCACGTAGGATAGTGCCATCTCTATATTCCTCAGATCTCAATCACCTCACCAAACCTATAGTCACGCTTCAACCTCCAATACCACAGCTTACCAAATTTCACCCTCTCAGCACCAAGCTCTCTCAGTCTCCTCCTCAAATTCTCGAGAATATTCCTGAAGAAATCATCCCTATCATACAGCAACACAGCATCCTCAACAAGATCTAGATACAGAGGTACTACCTTGCTAGCCTCTTCAGGGGTCTTCAGTATTGGAGAGAACTCAATGTAGTAACCCTGTTCCTCCAACTCCTTGAGCAAAGGCTCTAACTCCTTCTCAACCTCCATGAACAAGTCCTGTCTCCTAAACCTACCCCTAGGAAGATTCCTAATCACAATAATCAAATCTACATCACTATCAGGTCTCGCCTCACCCCTAGCTACAGAACCAAAAAGCACAACAGATACCAAGTCATCACCAAACCTCAACTCAAGAACCTCAACCAACTTCAAGAGTATACTCCGATACGGCTCAGGTACCTGCGCCAAATTCCTCAAAACACATCTACCCCCATCATTGGGAGTAAATCACCCAATCAACTCATAACAGATGAATTACCACGTAACGTAGTACACAAAGCTTTATCTAAATCTGACTACTTTCCTACCGGGGAATCACCATGAAGCTCTCTCGAGCACTGAAGTACATCTGCGTGTGGCTTGCACTAATCCTAGGCATCGCTACTGGATATGTACTAGATCTCAACTACAGCAGTTACGTACTACTACTCGTAGGTTATATCATCTTTGGATTAGGTATGTACATTCACTACCTAAGTCATAGAGCACACCCAAGAGCACATAGAGGTATTGAGGAAATAGACTACGTAGCTACTCACGGAATCTACTCATGGATTCGACATCCAGGATACCTAGGTCTATCACTAGCATTCTACGGACTAGCCATAGCATTTGGTAGTGTACCCGGATTAGCAGTAGCTACCGTACTTACACTACATCACTACTACCTCGCAGTTAGGGAAGAGAGGTTAATGATCAAGAAGTTCGGTACTGTGTACATTAAGTACATGGAAGAGGTACCCGATAGGTTCATACCAGTGAGGAAAATCGCTAAGCACCTTAAGAAGAGGCTATCACCTAAGCAGGCACTCTAAGACAAAGCTTTTACCTGCTAACCTCCTCGTTCTCTCTAGGCGATACTCATGAGAGAGGTCATAACAGAGGGTATCAGAGGTATTGTATTCAAGAAGTTAATCACCGAGGTAGAGCTAGAGGCACCACCCGACTTCAAGATCAAGAAGTCAATTATCGAGTACAGACAAGACCCATTGACAGGACTCTGGGTTAGAATCAACGTAGAGCGTGCAATGAGACCAAGACAAGTACCACCAACACCACCTGAAGTAGAGACTTGGAAGAGTAGAGAATACGATGAGAAATGCCCCTTCTGCACAGTAGAGAAATCCACACCAAAATACCCACCACACATCCTAGAAGAAGGTAGATTAGTCAAAGAGTCACAGTATCTTTTCCCAAACCTATACCCCTTCGCAAAGTACCACGCAGTAGTAACACTCACACCAAAACACTTCAAGGAATATCAAGAACTCACAACCGATGAGTGGTACTACGCACTACACCTCTCTATAGAGTACTTCAGGAAGATATCGACCAAGGATAGAGAGCTGAAGTACTTCACAATAAACCTAAACTACCTAGCACCAGCAGGAGCATCAATACTTCACCCACACCTCCAACTAGTAGCTGATGAGAAACCAGGAAACTACACAACAATACTCCTACAGAAATGCACAGAGTACAGGAGCAAGTGGAGAACAAACCTCATACAAGACCTAGTAGAGTCCGAGAAGGAGCTAGGTGAGAGATTCCTATGGAGAGGTAACGTAGTGACCTGGATCGTAGCGTATGCACCATGGATTCCTGGTGAGGTAATAGGCATTACTCAGGTAGGTGACATAAGGGAATTAAGTGATCGTGAGGTGAGGTACCTAGCTGAAGACATTAGAAACCTACTCCACCTCTATAGACAAGCAGTGAAGACAGACAGTATAAACATGAGCATGTACTCACTACCAGGAACAGACCTACCCCTACTCATAAGGATAGGAGCAAGAAAATCACTACAACCATACTACACAAGCGATAGAGGATTCATGGAGATACTCCACCAAGAACCAATTACAGACATACTACCAGAAAACCTCACCAAAACACTACAGCAACTACGTAGTGACGTCCGTCAGTGAGCAACTCACTCAACCTCTACCCAAGATTTAAGCATTTGAACTTTAGATGGTGCTACATCGAGGAATTCGTGAAGTAGTTTCGCTAATGGTCTACACTCGTTAGCTTGGTCATTAAATTAACATAGTCTTCATGTACCCTAATGTTGTAGGTTTCTGTACCTAGCTTTCTCGCATTCCTATACATTACACGATCACAGGTCACGAGGATTGCAGATTCCCTAATTGCTGTAGCTATGTAGTATGCATCTACAGCTCTACAACCTGTAGATAGAGCTATCTTCAGAGCTAGATCATGTAGTTCCTCCTCACGTAAAGTACTCACGTACTCAAGTACCCTCTGCACGATATTACGTACTTTATCCTGATCAAAACCACACCTCGCAAGAACTGCAGAAAGCTCGATCTCAAAGATAAATGGTTCGTAGACCTTACACTGAAGCTCTGACAATCTTGCCATGACTTCTCTTGCTCGTTTATGCATCTCCTCAAAACCACGAACCTTAACAAAGTAGTCGATAAATACACTAGTATCCAGCACAACCCTCAACAAGGTACCTACTCTACCTCCTTTCCTCAATGAACTCCTCTACCAAATCCCTATCAGATTCCACGACAATTTCTTTGAACTTCTCGTGAAATTCACGAAAACTACTTCTAGACTCTATGACATAGAGTAACGCAGCAAAACCCAAACCTACCAATACACCCAAACCAAGACTTGAGAGTACAGATGCTAAGTCCCTACCCCCTACTTCAGTCCTAATCCTCGGTTGAGCATACCCACAGTTCCTACACCTAACAATCTCAACTCCAAACTTGATACGGTTAACCACCTCAAGTTCACCACCACACCTCAAACATCGCTCTGGCGAGAGAATACTCCTTGGAATCTTATTGCACCACCTTACAATATCATGCCTTATCAATATAGCTGAATCCACAAGCTCTCTAGGAACCTTGACTGTAGTATACATATATACACCCAAGTATACCTAGGTATACTCATACTCATAAGGCTTACTCCTAATTCCATAGTTAAATAGTTGAGACTCCTATAGTATCACTAGGGATTTAGGTGGAGATAAAGCCCATTGTCAGAGCTAGAGTAGTCATTAAGGGAAATAGAGGTATTGCTGAAGGAACTGTATTAGTTGATACAGGAGCTACATACAGTATAATTGATGAGGAACTAGCTAATGAAATTGGTGTAAAGCTACTGGAGAAGCCAGAGAAGGTTATGTTGCGAGGTATTTGCTGTCAAGTTGAGGGTAGGTTATGTGTGATCGATACTTTAACTGTTGAGGACGTTACTGTAGGACCTTCAGTAGCGATTCTAACTGAGTTAAGTACTGAGGTTAAGGAGGTACTAAGGAGATACGAGGTTCTAAATACCTTCATACTTGGTCTCCGTGACATTATTGGATTCACTATCGACGTAAAGTCAGGTAAGTTAAAGTGGGTTGGATACCTGGCTCTATGACCTCGATTGTAAATGTAAATCAACGTAATCTATCCGTGGTGAAGCAGATGAAGTACTACATACTTGTGTTGGTGCTTGCTACGTTACTACTGATAGTAGGTGCAGTCTATTCACGTTTAACTACCTTACCTTCTAGTGAAGGACATTGCATTAGCACGGAGCAAGTAAAATGCCTTAAGATATATGTTCTAAGCTGTAGAGACCTGATTCCCCACTACATATCACTACTCAATTACATCAAGAGGTCAGTACCTATCATTGAAGTGCGTGTACTCTGCTACCTAGATCACAGGTATCTACAGTGGGCAAATCTGACACTCATCGACTCTAATTGGTTGTTAAAGCAAGATAATCACACGATCACAGATCTGAGTAACGCCATTGCTAGCTACCTCATGAACTATGGAGTACTTATAATCTACGGTAATACCACGCACATTGCAGTATCGAAGATACTGAGTAAATTTGTACTCAACAACCTAACGATAGTTATATCTAGGAATGTTGAGTTGAGGAAAGGTGTTAAAGTACCTAGCTTTAGTCTTGGGAATA
>CAZYGV010000037.1:0-9710 GCA_964647155.1 uncultured Thermoproteales archaeon
TCACCACACTCAACTAGGAGTACCTACAGAAAAACTCTTAAAGCTACCGAAGTCTTGTGGACATGTATCCACTCTAGCGTTCAATGCCACGTTTCTTCAACATTAGCTCTAGGTACGTCTCCTCTACTAAGTCATCAGTACCTATACCCAACTTAGTGAGTAGCTTAATCATCTCACTCTTGATAGCCTCTACAGCACTGACATCATTAGTCTCAGTTTCAATCTCAATGAAGTTACCCAACTCCTTAACTGAATCGAGATTTATAGTGTAGAAGCTATACGTATATACTTCCCTCTCCTTCTCTATTCTAAGAAACTCCGTGAAGCCGAGTGACTTCAGTAGATCAAGCATTCTCTCCCATGGTTCAACCCTTACATTAATTTCCTCCCTTGCCTTTACACCCCTCGAAAGTCTAGGTCCTTTGTAAGTGAGGAGACCTTCACCATTTACAACCCTTAGCCTTAATGCCTCATCAGTTGACTTGAAGTCCCTACTTGGATGGGATAAGTATATGTCAACGTGATATTCTCTACGTATCAACCTAGCACCTAGATCCCTCAACTTTACAGCTACAGCTCCTCTATCTAGGACCCTAGCCTTAATCTCTACCTCAATCATAGGAGAGAACCTTAGTTAATCCTTTAGGTAGACACGAGTTCCAAGAGCTTGGCCTGGCAATGCTCTCTTGAAAACAGCAACTACACAACCAGCTGTTCCATGAGTTTTCACGATCTTTCCAGTAATTTCCTTACCTGTTGAAGTCCTCCAAATAACCCTTCTACCGATTAGCTTACTAGCTGTTGCTTCATCATCAACGCCCGGAAACTTCAGTATTACATATCTTGGGTAACTCTGTGCACCTAGCATGAAGTTGACTACGTAACCTACTCTAGGTAGCTCTTTACTCATCTCGGACCCCATGGTGTGTTAGTGCGCAGATTTATAAGAAATTCCTTAAACTACGGTTCAGAGAGCTATGGTCTGCATAGTATTTCTCGGACCTGCAGGTTCTGGAAAGACCACACTAACCAAGGCCTTTGGTACATGGTTGGAGAGTAGTTTCGAGTATAGGGTAGCGTATGTAAATCTTGATCCAGGAGCTGAAGAAGTACCTTATAGACCAAACTTTGACATTCGAACTATGATTAGGCTAGTTGATGTAATGAGGAAGTATGGATTAGGACCTAATGGAGGTATGATAAAGTGCATGGACTTAATGCTAGAGAAATCAGACTACATAGTTGATAGAGTAATTAAGCTAGATAAGGAAAGTGATTTCGTTCTGGTGGATACCCCAGGGCAAATGGAGCCTTTTGTCTTTAGATCTACAGGACCTGCACTCATAGGTAAACTCTCTCGTCTCACCAATTGTGTAGGAGTCATAGTGTTGGATCCACTCCTTGCTGAGAAAGCACCTGGGTTAGTAACAGTTGCATTACTGACGTTACTTATACAGATTAGGCTTGGTATCAAGTGCGTAGCCGTGATAAATAAGGCTGATCTTGCTGGAAAGGAGAAGGTAATGGAGTTAATGATGGATCTAGGTAAGTTGGAGGAAGAGCTACTTGAGGAGAGCAGTGTTGAAGCTGATGTAGCTAGGAGCTGTATAGAGATAGTGAAGGTAGCAATGCCACCCTCTAGAGTAGTCCTGGTATCAGCTAAGGATGGTACGGGAATGAGTGAGCTCTACTCGATACTTCACGAAGTGTACTGTGTATGTGGTGATCTAACATAAAGCTACATCATGATCTACATACCAATCTGTTTACATATTTCTGAAACTAGTTCAGGGTACTTCTTCTTGACAATAGGATTTAGATAAACCATTCTCTCAATGACATCGCCCTCAGGTTCAAGCTCGTAGAAGATCTGTGCTTGGAATACATATACCTTGACATCACCTCTCTTCCAAGCACTTGGTGGTAATCCAGCTCTAGTACAGGCTTCAGAGAGCAATGTCTCGACATCCCATTCGTACTGAATGGCGACCTGTGGAAGAACAATACCTCTTCTTGAGTCCTTCTCTACCAAAACTCCGTGTACACCAAGCACTATGTTCTCTAGGTATTCGAGAGGAGAAGAGACTTGGAGAAGAGAAGGCTTTGAGAGAATGCTCACCTCAAAGACAACATCCTTTAGCTCACTAAGTGTTAGTGGTTGAAATCTTGGATCCTCTGTAGCTGCATATATTGCGGCTAAGATCGTTGAGTGAGTAAGTGGGCAATTAGCTTCTGGAAAACCAACTCTACCCCTTAAACTCCTAAAGAAAATACCATCTCTACCTTGAACAATTTTCTCAATAGTAACAAAAACACCAAATCTCTCATTTCGTAATTTACTTGGGGCATCCCTTGGCTCGATAACTCTACCAAAGGATAGATACTCTGTAACAGCTGCTCTAGCTAATTTAACCAAGTACTTACCTTCCTCGAGAGTGAGAGGACGAAATAGCTTAAGCTCCTTCACCATACCTAGGTCACGTTAACTATACATACACTACGTGACATTTAATGGTTTTTGCCCGCAATTTAATTCTCTTCAGAAATTCACGAATATTTCTATGGTGAGACCCACACCAGTACACAGCACCACAATACCTACAAACCCAAAATTCAGTAAATCTCCTTAAAGAACCTGTAGCAATCCTATCGACTAACTCCTCTCTCGGAATGAGCACCAGAGGAGCACCACACCTAGAGCACCTAGCTCTCCTAGGGTCTACCTCTAGCTCTATACGGAAGGCCTCACAGATGAATGCAAGTAACTCATCAAGTTCATTACCTTCCTGATATATTGCAGGCAACTTGAGTTCAATACATCTACACCAGAGACCTCTATCCCTAGTTACGACAACTCTAGATTCACGAACTGCTATCTCGACGATATCTTCATCACAGAGATCAGGTATGTACTTAGCATCCACTCCCAGCATCCACAACCAACGAGCTAAATCACCGAGCATAGCATCAACAACAAATCTAGGTCCAAAAGCAGAAACGCGAGAAGATACGTAGATCAAGAAATCAACACCTCACACACTCAACAATACTTGAATTACCAGGGAGAAGCTGCAGAACCCTATCCACAACAACTCTCCTGTACATCTTCTTAACAACATCATCTATACTACCCATCAAGAAATTAGCAACCTCCTTAGCAACCCTAGACCTCTCACCACTACCAGGCTCAACAACAACATAACACACTCCCCACCTCCTCATAGCTGATGGCGGTGCAGAAGTAAGCTTCACAGAATCACCGTACCTAACGAAACCTATAGCTAGCCTAAGCTCTACATTCCTAACGTAATTTCTCTTACCGTACACCATGAATGAACCACGAGGAAGGTACTCACCAGCTGGAGCAGACTTACTAACCTGCTCACCCAAGACCCAAAACACATCAACAACCCTATACCCCATAGACCAAGCTCTAGAGTACGAAGCAGCAAACTGAGCAGCCTCAGCAATAGTGGATTCAGGTACAGGAGTACCACCACACTTAACAACAACAACTGAACCACCATGAATATCAGCGTGAAAGAATAGATCACGATCACTCAAGTACTTCCTAACCAAAACCTCATTCTGAGCAGCATCCTTACCACCGAGCACCAATAGACCATCACTAGATATGAACCATCTAAACCTCTCAAACCACTCCTCCCTAATTTCAGGGACGTACTCAACACTAGACCTAACAACCTCCCTAACCTCACTCAATCTAGAACGCAACTCCTCAAGCCTCCTCTCCAACTCCCTCAACCTAACTAAAGCAGACTCCCACTTCCTACGAAATTCCCTAGCCTTATCAAAGTACCTAGATACAACAGAAGCAGGAGACTCCTTAATAGGCACCTCAACCTCACCAATCTCAGGATAAAACACAACAACACACCGCTTCTCAGGAACAAACCTCCTAACACTAACATACACACCCAACTTCGACAGCTCATACTCAACGTCCTCCAACCTAGCACCAAAACCAAGCCTCTTAACAACATCCTGAACAACATACAACTCATGAAGTCTACTCGAGAGATACTCCGCAACCCTCCTATAACGCTCCTCCTTACTACGATACTCCTCAATATCCTCCCTAACCCTCTCAATAACCTCAGAGAGATCACTAAGTTCTTCACGAATAGCCTCACAACTCTCCTCCTCACGGACCTCGAGAGCGAGCTTAGTGAAGTACTCATCAACAGCATCACAGAAGCTATCGTATACCTTAGCTACGAAACCACACTCATCAAGATGTTTCAATTCAATAGGGACAACAGTAATCCAGGAACCACCTTGATCACAGTAGATACGAGGAGATAGAGAACCCTCACGAACCCTCTTAACCAACTCAACTAAGTTACTGTAGACACAGGAGAGATCACTACGAGAAATAGAACCAACAGTAGAACTCTTATCAATACCACTTAAGTAAACAACCTCCTCAGCAACTTCACCAGGAACACCAAAACCCCTAACCAGGGCTCTAACAATATCGAAATCAGAAAACCTACTCAAACTAGCTACGAACTCATCTTCAGAGAGGGAGAGTAGATTACAGGTAAGTGGTGGTGGAACATACTTAAGACCCCTCTTAACAGCTCTATCCCTGTACACAACCTCATGTAGACAGAACTCAACAGTACCATCAGACCTAACACAGACCACATTGAACCTCTGAGCAAGCTCAACAACTAGAGAAAGAACCTCATGACCACACCTAAACCTAAGAACGCAAATTCTATCAAAATCAATCTGCTCAACACCATCGAGAACTGAGTTCCTCAACCTACCACGTAGAAACCTACAGAAGATAGGTATGGTTGTAGGCCACTGAGAAGGAACATACCTAGTGAACGAAATCCTACGAGGATCAAGACAGAGAAACCTCGAACCACTCTCACCCCTAAACCTGAGATAGAACGTATCACCAACCTGATAGATATTGACAAGACGCCAAGAAACAACACTACACAACTCCCTAACAAGAGCAGCAACATCGAAATTCGTAACACAAACCTTCCTCTTAACCATAGTCACACAACTGAAGCAAACAAAGTATTTAACCTCTACTCGACACAGGTAACAACCTCAAAATAGAGAACACAACACACCCAAGATCACAGAGAACACACAGAGATGAGTAACAGATAGAGAAAAAGAAGGAGGAAAAGAAGAAGTTAAAAAGTTTTGAGTAAACTGATGGGAGTTTACCTAGCTGGTGCTCCTGGTGCTAGTAGCCTAGCTAGTCTCTTTCTCCTCCAGACGCTGTACTCGTACAGCAGTATCACTACTACGATGATGCCAATGATTACACCGATGATTATTGTCATTAGCTGCGTGTAGCTGAGTACCACACCGAAGATCTCTGCGTAGACACCTGGTAGTACGATTTCTGAGTACACTGTCTTACCTACCTCAACGCTCTTGGTGTCAGTGCCTCTGAACTCTCTGTAAGCTGCTTCGATCGTGTATGTTCCTGGTGGTAGTACGAACTCAGCCTTACCACCCTCAGCAACCTTTGTCTCAACAACCATCTCACCGATCTTTACTGTTACTGTTGCACCAGGTAGTAGCTGTCCTCTCTCACCCTTAACTGCGACCACTAGCTTACCAGCAACACTCACTGGTATGGCCGGTGTAGCAATTAGCTCTTCAACACTTGTCTCAACAGTCTTACCGATCTTAATGCCCTTCCACTCCTTAATCGTTACTCTCACCTTACCAGCTGGTACATCTCTTAGATACAGCTTACCCTCAGAGTTCAGTGATCTATCTGTTAGCTTAATACCTGGTGCCTCAACATCTACTACTGCACCAGCTAGTGGTACACCAAATGTCTTTTCTACCAGTGCCAGCACTACATCGAAGACATTACATTCAACAACAGCTTCGATTGTTGGCTTCTCCCTACCCGCACCACCATGTACAACTACCTTGTGTTCCTTAGCAACCTCAATGCCCTTGTACCTCACAGTTATCTTGTACTCACCTGGTGGTACCTGTGACATACCTTCTGGTGTGATCTCTGGTATGCGTACCAGTACTTTACCCTCCTTATCGGCTGTGAAGGTTGTTGTTGAGCCATCTGGCCACTTGATCTCCACCTCAGCACCTGGTAGTGGTCTACCGTGCTTACCAATTATTGTCACTACTAGGCTATAGACATCGACTCTCACCTTGTAGTAGGTGTGAGCTGTTGCGTTGATTAGTCCAGCTGTTACTGCTTCTGGTGGTGTCAGTATCGTAACGGCGATAGCTATTGGCTTTGGTGGTACTGTCTTGACCTTCCAGTACGACTCAATCTCGTACCTCTCACCATTCATTCCGTAGATATCTAGGTCAGCGTCCTTCTTAGTTAATGTAATGCCTGGTGCTACTAGTAGTGTTGCTGTACCCATGTCATCTGTGAAGTTGATGTATCTGTAGACTGGTTTCTCAGCACCAACCGGTGTGACTGCTACGATCATACCCTTGACTGGTCTATCGTTCCAGTCTAGTAGTGCCACTCTGACCTTACCAGCTATTGCTAGTGCCTTCATGTCCTTGAGTGTGTACCTCTCAGTTATCCATGGATACTTAGCTGCTAACTCCTTGTTATGCCATACCGTTACGTTCTGTACATACCATGTCTCTGGTGGTGCTACTGGTAGTGCTGCTGTGAACTTACCGACAACAGCCTTGGCCTCATCTGGTATGATAATTGACGAGATAATTCTGTACCTCAACACCGTACCATCTGTGAACGTTACGTTGAAGAATATTGGTGCCTCACTGCTGGCTGCTATTGCTGTCGTTACCTCACCTACACCTAGTCTTGTACCTGCAACACCTAGTGCAGGTGCTAGGTCTGTAATGACCTCAACAACCTCTCCAGCCTTGTACTTCACTGCCTCTAGCTTGACAATCTCGAGCCTTCTAGCTAGTGCCTTCTCAATCTCGTCACCAACATTCTTGATCGTTATCTTCTCAATTGCTCTAACTGGTACTACTAGCTCATATGCATCTGTGATTACGGTAATGTTGCGGTATGCCTTAGCTACACCAAGTACCTCCTCTGAGAACTCCTCTAGTGCACTGCTCTTGCACGCTTTTGGTGGCCAGATTAGCTCGAAGAGCTTCTTCTCTGGATCTACTGTGTACAGTACGTTCAGTAGCTCAGTCTCACTTAGTAGACCTGGTGTATCCTCTGTACCGTATATCTTGTACTCTCTTAGATCAGTACCACACTTGATTACGCCACCGATAATTGGTATCTTCTTGCACCAGATTGGTACGTCAATGGCTAGTACACCATCTGCACCTGTTGTACCCTCTGCTACTGCAGTTACGTTGACGTTCTCAATCACTATTCTTGGTGTTACAACTCTAATCTTGTCATCAACTGCGAACCAGCACTTTGATGGCTTTGTTAGTGCATCAAATACATCAGCCTCAGTCACATCTAACTTGTCCCAGAATGTTATTGTACCTGTGAATGCTGGTGATAGTACTCTGTATACCGGTATCTCAACCTTGACCTTTGGTATCGCGTACCCACCTAACATTGATGTTACCTTGATCAGTACTCTCGTTACATTTGCCCTAATTGGTATTACTGGTAGGCCATTGTATGTAGCTAGTGCCTTATCTGGTGTTTCTGGTAGTGCTATTGTGCCATTGAATACAACTACACCACCGTAGTACACAACTACTGAGTACTTACAACCACCGATGAATAGGTGTCTGTGTCCAATACCTGTAATGTTTATGCCTTGTCCGCTCTTAATTACGAAGATTGCCTTACCGTCCTCTGTTGAACCCATCAGTATCTTGTACAGTATTGTCCAGTGTAGTCTGCACTTCTCTGCAATTCTTAGGTATGTTATGTTACCTGTCCTCAGGTACTCTGTTAGGTTGCCCTTCCACCATTCTCTGAACTTCTCAACAAGTTCCTTGAGTCTTGGTGATGTCTTGAGGTATGTTGCGTTGAATAGTAGGAAGTCAGCAACTATTGTTTCACCCTCATAGGTGTAGACGTACTTCGTCTCGTTGAATACAAGTGTTACGTTCCAGTACTTGATGCCCTCAACTGTGAATACCTTTGTTGTGTTGAGTACGTAGTCTGGTGATATCTCTGGTGCGTAGCCCTTGAGTACGAATATCACGAAGTCGTAGATCTTCTCCGCTACATATGGATCTGGTACGTACTTACCCTCACCTGCTGGTACCTTGAGTAGCTTTGGCTCCTTGAATACTAGGATGTTTGCATCTGGGTTCTCACCTGTCTTCGGGTTGTATCTCGTGTATGGTGTTGTTAGGTTGGTGTATGCGAGTACCGTTATGTTGTACTCACCTCTTACGAAGAACTTTGGCTCGGTTACTGGTACGAAGTAGAATGTCACTTCACCCGCCTTGGTTGTTGCGTTCCATGGCTCCTCATAGACCTTCTCGTTAGCTGTTATGTTGTAGTAGTGTAGTGTTACGTTCAGACCCCAGATGCCTGCTGTTGTACCGTACTTAACTATCTTCAGCGTTACGTGTCTGATTGGGAAGATTAGGTCGATTGGTGGTATTGCCCATGGCTTCTCTAACCATGTCTTGTTTACTTCTACTATGGCCTCCTTAATTGGCTCCACTTTACCCTCTTTCTCTAAGAGTTCCTTGTTTACTGGCCAGAGTGCGAAGCCCTTGTATATGATGTAGAATCTTAGTGGTATCTTCGCGTACTCCTCACCAATGTATGGTAGTACTAGCTCTACCTCACCGACACCCGTCTCTGGATCCCAGTACGTTACGTATCCAATTGGTCTCCATTCGCCACCTAGCTTAGCCTCTACGACTATTAGTGAGCCAGGTACGTACTCTAGTGGTACGTAGTCACCACCTTCCTTCATTAGTGTCAGTGCGCGTATTGTTAGCTTGGCAATACCTACCTTTAACGTCACTGGCTTCTCAATTACCTCATTGAATGGTACTACGAATTCTGTCCAATCCGTTGCTATGTACCTTGGCTCTGCTCTGTACCAGATTCTAACCCAGTATTTGGAGTATGGTAGTATGCCGTATGGTACGTTGTCCTTCCAGTAGATTGTGTATCTTGTTGTTGTTTCAGGTGTTGCCACTATTGATAACCATGGTGGTAGTGCTACATATCCAGCTAGCTCACCACCTAGGTATGCTGGTGCCTTGAATGTTGGACCGAAATAGCTCTTAATCTCTGCTACGAATGGTGTTGTTACTGGTGCTCCAGACATGTCTAGGACACGTATTGCAACTGCACCGACTAATGCTGTTACTCTTGCATGTAGCTCCTTACCGATTAGCTCCAGCTCATATGTTAGGTGTATCTTCTTCTCCTTGACTAGTGGGTCTGGTACATAGACGTCGTACTTGACCCAACCATATGTCACTACCTCTGTCCAGCTCTTGATTGTTAGGTTGAGTGGTGCTCTGTAGACTGTGCCGAATACGAATCTTGTCTCATCTAGCTGCTCTCTAATGACTAGTGTGTAGTTCTTGTCCGTTGGTATTGGTATCTTCCTGAACTCAGCAATACCTGTTGATGTGTGTGTTGAATTAATTACCTTACCCTCGTACTGTAGTACTACCTCTAGGTCTAATGCACCTGTTGCGAAGAGATCTACTGGTGTTCCATCTGGGTAAGTTAGGTTACCTCTTAGGTTCTCTGGTAGGTATACCTCGACCTTTAGTACCGGTATGACAAA
>CAZYGV010000038.1:0-9435 GCA_964647155.1 uncultured Thermoproteales archaeon
ACCTAAATCCCATGACCTCTAACTCACTTGTGAACTTAACCTCCTTACCGAGTGCTTTCTCGAGAAATTCTCTCAAAGTCTTTGCATATTCAGCAAACGACTTAACCTCTTCAACTAACTTACTGTATTCTTCAACCTTCTTACTAATTTCCTCGATTTTGGAGTTAATGTACTGTACCAACTCATCAACACTATGGAATATCACTAGGTCACGAGAAGTCATCTAGTATTCCCGATAAATAGTTTGTGAAGGAGCTGAATTAAAGTCTAGCGTGTAGAGAAGTTTCATTAGGTAACTTCTTGCAATTTAAATCAGTGTGAGACAGTTTCATCACAAGTACAGTCAAGGGTGGGCTCATCATTACCGAGAATAACTATGAACAATCTTACACAAGCAGTAAATGCAGTAATGAAGTTAAGTGCTCGAATTATTAGTCTAGCCTTAGTCTACTATGCCCTCTTCAGTTATTCTGAAGGTAACTTCCTTCTCTGGATGGTATGGGCTATCGAATACCTTAGCTATCCTAATGTTTTCCTTACCTTTTCTTAACCAGATTCTATACGTACATCCATGAGCTACTACGTTACCTCCTGCAGGTTTCAGTGGATTACCGAAGAATACGTCTGGTTGAGCAATAACTTGGTTAGTTACAACCACAGCTACGTTGTATATATCAGCTATCTTCAGTAACTGGCTGATGTGCTGATTGAGCTTCTGCTGCCTAGCAGCTAGATTCTCTCTACCAGGGTACTCAGCTCTGAAGTGCGCTACCAAGCTATCCACAACTATTAACCTAATGTTCTCCTGCCTAATGATCTTCTTAGCCTCATCAATTATCATTATCTGGTGATCACTGTTGTATGCTCTAGCATAGATTATGTTCTTGAGAGCCTCCTCTGGATCCAGTCCTCTATACTTGGCAATTTGCATGATTCTTTCTGGTCTGAAGGTACCTTCAGTATCTACATAAAGTGCTTTACCGTTAAGGCCACCTTTCTCTGGCGGTAACTGAACCATGACACAAAGCTGGTGACATATCTGCGTTTTACCAGCACCAAACTCACCTACAAACTCTGTTATTGCCCTAGTCTCAATACCACCTCCCAAGAGTTCATCTAATGCTCTACATCCTGTTGAAATGTACCTAACTGCCTGCCTCCTCTGGTAGTACTCCAGTGCTGTCATAAATGGCTTTATACCTAGCAGCCTCTGTGCATTGAGAATTATTGTTCTAGCTCTCTCCTCTGAACCAATGACTTCAGCTAGCTCTCTCACGGATGCAAACGCCACATCTCTAACAGTTGTGTAACCTGCATCTCTAAGCTTTTGTGCAGTTACCTTACCAACACCATCGATGTCCTCTAGTTGGTACTTACTATCATCAATCTCCATTATGGTAACTGCTCCTGTCGTTGGTCTAATAGCTGCAGTAACTGCAGTACTTGTCTCCGTTGTACTTGTTGCTGTACTACTCTTCCTCCTCCTAGTCATAATCCCACCAACCCGACACTAACTATACTTGTTAACTTATATAAACCCTTATCCCTTAACCTCACTTCCTTAAAATATCTTGCTCTATTTTACCGAGTTTATGTACTAGAGCTTGGAAACTGCTGAATGATGTCTATCACTGTGAAGTAAAAACACCTTACCACAATCATTACAGGTACATGCGTAGAGTTTATTCTCATCACTTTGAAATAATATCTTAACTACTCTGAAATTCTTTGAGCCACAGTAAGGACATGAGAATTGCTCTCCTGCAGTCCAGCTCAATGATCTCTACCTCAACTTCTACCTACTTGACTACACACTTCCCAGTACTCATCTCCAACGTAGTGTATGTTCTGTAGTACCTTACCCCTTTTCATTGACTTAATTTCATCGGCATCAAACAGTGACCTACATACAGCTATTGGCTTACCATACTTCTCATCAACTACCACAACCAAGTCGCCACGCTTAAACTCACCAAGTATATCTCTGATACCTGGTCTCATCACGTCAGCACCATTACATATGTGTGGTACCGCTCCCATGTCGACAACTACTATCGGCAGCTTATGGCGTACACCTAACTTGGCAAGTGCCCAGAGTGTGGGTACAGCATAGGTATTGTCTCCAATTTTCATCTCATAGAGAAGAGGCTTCCCATCAACTATGTAGAGTTTATCACCACTTTTCAACTCAGCAATCTCAATAACTGAATCAACTAGGTCCTCATCAACATCCATAACTAGTTTCAACATATCAATAACTCTCTTAGTATCCCTCTTACTCAGTACATGCCTCTTCTTAATCATGATATCACCAGGTAACCTCCCTAAATACCTCCCTAAACATTTGCTCAAACCTACTTAACTTTGTCTTTCCACGTACAAGGACGGTATTAGCTAGATTCACTAAATAACTAAGCTTCTGTCTACTGTACAGCAACTTACCACCTCTCATGAGTAAAGTATCAAACCTTTCCTGAGAGACAACTTCAACAACGATTCTGTAATCATCGATAGTAAGTATATTTGAGCTCTCAAATTCAGCTTCTCTAGCTAGGTGAAGAACCTTGAGGGCTAAGTCCATACTCTTTACAGCTATGTGAATTATTGGTTGCCTAACGAGTAACCAAGCAGTAACACCTTGAGGTTCTAGTTCAGAGGTAGCTTCCTCAAGTTCGTGTGTACTAATGGGAGTATGCCACTTGTAAACTATTCTAAACGCTTTCTTATTGCTCAGCGTCTCTCCTACACCAATAGCTATTCTGCCACTACATGAAGATGTAGTATAGAAATCCTCCAATCTATTGATGTATAGAAGGAAATCCACTATGTCTTGATCCACTAAACCTAGCTTCATTTCATTATGTAGCCTATCAGTGAAGTACTTCTTGCTCAAAGTCCAAGCACTATACGGCAAGGTGAGACCCCCACTACACAATACCTAGCACCTTTAACTTCACAAACTTAACTAAGTCACCAACCACGTACCTAAATACAGGACATACCCAAGTACATGAGCCACAACGTCTACATCTATCAAGAATTACTCTATGGAGAGCATCTATAGAACGTGCACTAGCTTCACACAGATTCACACAGAGAGAACATCCAGTACATAGCTGAGTTACTAGATTGGGGTATAGTAAGTACTTGAGGAAGTTTTCAAGATTATTACTCCAATCTTCGATGCCCCTTATTGAGATTCGGTAGCAGCTACCTACCTCAATATAAGCACCATAATTACCGTACCTTACTACAACCTTACCTCCCTCGTGCAGAATTTCTAGATCCTTAAAGGTATACAGTAGCTCGTACACCAACTCACTACTCACATTGCTCGACCTAGCTAGCTCAATTACGAGGACCTCACCACTACGTTCAACTCGTGGATTTTCTACTATAGCCCTAACGATATCTACTTCACTTGCTCTCGACACATCGAAACCACAGAGTTGAAGTGTTCTCCTTATATCACCAGGATAGTTCCTCCACCTCCATAGACCATACTTAACCCACTCTTCAGGATACCCTCTCGATATTGCAAATCTACAAAGTACCTCCTCCCATTTGCTCCACAGCTCTGGATGCAACCCCTTCAAGATCTCAAACTCACCTAACTCACATGCAGGACACAACCAGCAACCAACACGATCGATACCCTGGAAGTACACCCTATTCACATTAAGCTTCTCCCTAAAGATATAGAGCCAAACATCAAGAGCACACCAGTCATGTACTGGAGCAGCAACAAGAGTCTTAGGAATAACAGAACTCCTGGACAACCTAGATCTCGAAGCTCTTCTAAAGGACTCAAACTTCCTCTGACCAATAATACTCAATCTCTTGCCAGGGAAGACCCTTTTAATCAAGTCAACTAAAGGACCAAGCTTACAAACCTCACAGCACCACCTATAATCTCTCGCAGGAGGGCCATACCTAGAGACCAAATTCCAAAACCTATCACCGATCTCAGTACGGTACACCCTCAGACCATATACCTTAGCTACCTCATCTACATTGTTCAGAGTTTCAGGTAGCTCAAGACCTGTATCATTAAACACTACATCCCTAAGATCAAGCACCTTAATAGCAAGATGTAAGGCAACTAGACTATCCTTACCACCTGAAAACGATATGAAGAAGTGTCTATCACCCCACATCTTATCCTTAAGTGTCTGCAGGAAGATGCATGACCTAGATTCTAGTCTTCTCAATCGAGAGTAATTAGCCTCAATAGCAATATCTATACTTGAACTCTTATCTAGTAAGGAATAATCCTTGCTAGGCCATACCTTAACTATCTTGATCCTTTGCCCTCTAGTCTTAATTGCAACAGCTTGGTACTTACCATCACTAGTCTCAACAGCTACAAAGAGTCCTTTATGAGGAGGTAGCTCACATTCAATAATTTTATCTCTATGAACTTCGTACCCACGAGTTAACTTAGGTAAATTAACAATTGCATAATACCCTACCTTCTCCTTAACCATAGCAGCTACTCCATGATATACCGGCTTCAGTCTCCACCTCCAGACAACCGGATCAAAGAACCTATGAGCAACTACCTTACCACTGATGATGACTTCATCAGCAACATCAGGGTACGGAATCTTATTAAGCAAAATAATTTGATTGCTGGGAAACAACTTATCCACGTACCTACTCGGGATACCTAGTTCAGTAGTGGCTAACCTACGTAGCTGCTGCACATCGAAGTAAAATGCAGGTCTAACATCTCTCGGTGGTGTTGCCTTTACGGGAAATCCCTTCTCACCACATCTAGAGCACTTATCTATGGATACCAGTGGTACATTACAGTTTGGACACCAAAACAGATCAACAGCTACCTTGCTTAGTAGTGTTATGTGTGAGAACTTCTCCCTAGACATGGTCACTTACTGAATCAAGGTGTTAAGGGGTGAAGCTTCCTCCACTCATTGAACCCAAACATGGGCTCTCGTGGAGGGCTGGGGCGGCCACCGTATAGGTAGGTTATTTCAGCTATATCCTTTTCTTCATGGTGTAGCATCAGTGAAAACACTAAGTATATATGTGAGGTTTTTAGTCACGTTGTGGGGATGATGCAAAAGTCCTCCTCAGATAGGTGATGATGCCCCTACCCTGTGACCCTTCATTACCAGGTATGATCTGAAGAGTGAAAAAGAGAAATTTTCCACTATTATCTCGAAGCATAAGTCACTAAGTTTTTATTCAGTAACTTCGGAGGTTAGTACGGTGATTAAATGCCTGAGCTACCTCTAGCTCCAATTGATAGGATATTTCATAAAGCTGGTGCTGAGAGGGTTAGTGAAGAAGCAACCTACGTGCTCAGAGATATCCTTGAAGCCATCGCGTATGAAATTGCTAGAGAAGCTATTGAATTGGCTAGACATGCTGGTAGAAAGACCGTTATGGCTGAGGACGTAAAGTTAGCCGCTAGGAGATTAGCTAGGTGGTTTGCCATACCACTTCCATTGTAGTATCAAGTACCCTGCGATGATGAATCAGGCTCTTGCAGATACTTGTGAAGAAGTTCTTTTATGCTGAGCAAAGTCACTTAACTAAGTGTTCACTTAATAATTAGTCACGCGCTGGGGTTAAGTAGCGTGTGAATAGGGTCTACGTACTCACGTGATATCTAGTTAAAATGAGTTTTTCAACATCTAAAAACTCAGTTTCTGAAAATGCATGTAAAACAGCTCCGAAACTAGCTCTGTGAAGAGATATTAAGTAAATTTGATGAACTTATTGTAACTACATAATACAGATGCTCCATACCAATCCTTTAAAGTCATTTCGTATAACAATAAGGTCAGACAATTACGTGGTGATGGTATGCCGAGAGCTAAGAGTCGTAAGGAGCCTATGGTACTGATAACATTCCACATACCTGAGCAAATGCTTAAGGAACTTGATCGATTAGTTGAGGAGGGTAGGTACCCATCACGTAGTGAAGCAATTAGAGTAGCGATCAGAGATCTATTGGTAAAGGAGAGACTTGGCAGGAGGGAAGCACTGATTCCATTACTTGGATAACACTAGCTTGGGACCCTCCATTTTTAGTTTGACAATCCTTATCTACTTCTAACTATTTTTACTTCTCGATGACAGCCCTGAGTCTAGGTAGATGTCCTGCATTAGCTGTTGATGTCATTGGCTTCTACAGCATTGGTAAAGTGGTGTTGATCAAGAGAATACGTGAACCGTACAGTGGTTACTGGGCTTTACCCGGTGGTTTTGTTGAGTATGGTGAACGTGTTGAGGATGCTGCTGTGCGTGAGTTCTACGAGGAAACCGGTTTGAGGGTTAGGTTGTTAAGAACTGTTGGTGTGTACTCAGAACCTACTAGAGATCCAAGAGGTCATGTAGTATCTATCGCTTTTGTCGGTGTTGTTATTGGTGGTACTCTACGAACATCTAATGAGACCAAGGAGGTCAAAGTATTTGACATTAGGTCACTACCTAAGGAGTTAGCTTTTGATCATAGACGTATCCTCTACGATGGTATTAGAGTTGGTGAGGTGTTAGGTCTTGTATGGTAGGAGGTATAGGAGGTACAGGATTAGACAATTACTTATAGCATTGCTCATAATTATCATACTGACTCTGACGACCATACTATTAGCTCTAACTCGTTAGTAACTGTATGACTAGAGAGAGAGCAACACTTAGACTCTACCCACTCAAGAACATGACCTTAAGCGAGTTGATTGCGAGAGTATTCTACAATAGGAGATCTCTCGTAGATGCTGCTGTTAAGTTACTTCTCTTAGTTAAGTCAAGTGGTTGTATTGAGGTGAAAGCAGAGAATATTAGGGAGTTATGTACTGTGATTGGTACTTCAAAAGACAACTTAATGTACATTGTGAGGAAGTTACAGATGTGTGGTTTCATTGATGTTGAGAAGAGAGGTAAGAGAGTACTAGTGATTAAGTTGTCTGCTAGGTTCTGCAATGTCTTAATGTCGTATGTAGATGTATGGCGTAGATTTTTATCTAATTGAGATCTGTTCTTACTTCGAGATCATGTACCCAATATACTGTGAACTAATTGAGAAAAATCGTGGTAGTGGAATATGTATTGCACTCTTCGAGGACATTGAGCTATACAGGTTGTATCCGCTAGTCTATGCTAGGCCAACATACGAGATTCGCGTTGGTGTATTTCCCCTATGGTTTAGAGCAGCAGCTAAGCTAGGTGCTGAGTACATTGTGCTGTTCATGAGGGATTACCTAGCACCGTACTTCGATTGGCTTTACAGGATTCACCTTAATTTCAACTTTGTCAGTGTAAACGATGTATCGAAGCTAGATTACCCAACTACTCTACTCGTAAATGGTAGGTTAGTAGTTGACGATAAGGCTCTTGAAGTAATTAGGAAAGTTATTACTAGTACTGGTAATATTGTTGTAGTTAGCAGGGGCTACATAGCTGTAGCTAAGTTACATCCATCATTAGCTATGACAGCTGCTGAATTCTTAAAAGCACCTATAACACCTGAACTACTTGACTTCCTATCTCAAGCTGTTGAAGTCCTTGAGGAAGAAGAGTTAACATTCCTAAATAATCTGTGGGAGATATTGCTGTGGAATGAGAGGTACCTAGCTGAGGACATAGAGCTTCTTAAGTATGAACTTGAGTGGTGTAAGTTTGAAGGTAAGGTCAAGGGTGAGAGGGAAAAGGTACTTCTTCATCCACGTGCTCAAGTTGATGAGGATGTAGTGATCGATGTGAGGAAAGGACCTGTCTTAATAGATGAGGGGGCTGAAGTAAATGCATTTACCTATATTGAGGGACCAACGTACATAGGTAAGTTCAGTAAAGTTAGTGCTAATGCAAATCTTGAGCATGGAACTAACATAGGACCCTACTCGTACGTCGGTGGTGAGCTTAAGAACGTAGTAGTACAGGGTTTCACTAATAAGAAGCACCATGGCTACCTAGGTGACTCTTACGTATGTGAATGGGTTAACATTGGTGCTGGAACTGTTGTCTCTAATCTGAAGAATACCTATGGAACTATCAGGATGTATGTGGGTAAGGTTCGTGTGGATACAGGTGTGAGCAAGATTGGTGCTTTCATTGGTGACTGGGTAAAGACTGCAATTAACGTCACAATTTATTGTGGTAGGAAGATAGGTCCTGCAGCACACCTATACGGTAGTGTCTACGAAGATGTACCCCCCTTCACTATATATGCCAGAGACTACGGTAAACCTCTCATCGAGTTATCATTAGATGAAGCAATTGAAATTCAGAGAAGAATGAAGGCAAGCAGAGGAATGCTCTTGACGGATCACGAGGTCAATATGATGAGGAAAATCTATGAGGAAACAGTATCAGAGAGAATGTCAAGAGAAGTAACCAAAATGAGGTTTACACTACCTTAAGCTTTCACAACTCTACCATTTCTGTCAATTTCTCCTCTTAGAATTCTAGAAGCTGAAATCGGTTTTCCGTCTTCAGCTCTAACCATTGGAACAACAACTATGTCGAGTAACCTCATACCACGTCTCCAACATTCAAGATTGACCTCAAAACCTCTCTCTAGAGACTCAGCGGTTACGACAATAGCCTCAATCTCTGGGTCAATTACTGTAGCCCCGTAGATATCTTCAGTGGGTACTATGGATACCTTACTAACAAGTCCACTATCCTTGAGGAAATTGAGGAGATCTCTAACCCTATCTTCAAAAGCTCTAACAACTCTCTTCTTGAACCTAGAAGCAAATTCCGAAGTAGTGACACAGATAACTAGGTGCTCACTCACCCGGCATGCTTCCTTGATCAACTTCATGTGCCCTCTATGAAGTATATCAAAGGTACCGCCAATGCATACTTTACGGTACTTCACTATACGAACCTCCGCTTTAGTGCTTCTTTCTCCTTACTGATAATCAGCTTTATGAAGTCAATACTTCTATAATCAGGAATAAGTGATAAAATCTCTCCACAATCATTAACACTTAAACCTCTTGCAGAGAGAGCAACAACAGCAGACTTACCATATAGCTCAACTAATTCAGATGACTTAACTAACCTCTCAATAACTCTTTGCTCTTCGTCTCTCAACCTAGCCCGAGATTGCACCTTACTTAGTAGAGACTTAACCTTATCCTCCTCTAAATCACACACACCTATTCTCCTAGAACCACAGAGAGGGCAAGATACTACATCAGGTAATTCCTTCACCTTCGTAATAGTATACCACTTCCAACATGAAGTACAGACCAAGACCTTAACCTCGTTCAACAGCCTAGCTCTTGTAGACTCGATAATTAACTTCTCTAAACGCTCCGGTGGTATTAGCTCAAGTTTCTTAGAGAGCTTCTCGAGAGCAAGCTTACCGAGAGGAGAAGGTTCTGTAGGCTCTAAGGTAGTTATCCTGTAGTAACCATACCTAATATCTTCGAGAACTTCTCTCGTCTTCACAACATC
>CAZYGV010000039.1:0-9411 GCA_964647155.1 uncultured Thermoproteales archaeon
ACCCTAAGCTTCTTACCAAGTTCATTGGATTAAAGTCTGAAATCACAGAGTAGGTACAGGGAGAGGTGAGTGAAAGTGATCAGTCAGTCCCGAAAACATCATGGTTCAGTTATGTGGCCCGGCGATTCATCACTAAGTTACGTGACGTGTTCTCTCAATTAAAGTTAATAGTATTACATCATCGTCTTAACTGACATCGGTGACCTTGTTATTCATGTGGAGTTACTGTTAAGAGTGTTGTTTACTGTACAATTGCTCAGAATTTACGTGAGGTGCATGATGTGGTTAAGGTGTTGTTGCTTGATCCTCGTGTTGCAGGTATTTCAGGTGATATGCTTGTTGGCGCATTACTTGACCTCACAGGGCTTACTGATGTTATTGATCTCGTGGTAAATGCGGTTAGAAGTGTTTCTGGATGTAATGATTTTGGTGTTAAGGTCTATGATGTTCGTAGGTCTGGGCTAAGAGCAAAAAGGGTAGAGGTTTTGTATCCTAGTAATGAGGAAGAGAGGAGTGGTAGGGAGATTATTGAGTTAGTTGATAAGTGCTGTAGTATTATTAACCTATCCACGAGAGCTAGAAAATACGCTACTACTGTTGTGAAGGAACTTGTCGAAGCCGAAGCTATGGTGCATGGGATCAGTGTTGATGAAGTTCACCTACATGAACTAGCATCGTTAGATACGGTGTTCGATATTATTTGTAGTGCTAAGCTACTTGATGAGATGGGTGTATTTTGTGAGGAGTATAAAATCTACACTACACCACCTGCACTGGGTAGTGGTTTTGTGAAGTGTGAGCACGGTCTCTTACCTGTACCAGCACCTGCCACTCTTGAGATCTTGAGAAGACATAACTACAGGTACTCAACAGCAGATGTACCATATGAATTAACTACGCCTACTGGTGCAGCTCTGTTAGTACACCTGACAAAGTACATTATCGATTTCTATCCAGGTATGAGAATTGAGAGAGTTGGTTACGGAGCCGGTGCAAGAGATATTGAAGGTAGACCAAATGTACTTAGGGTGATTGAGGGTTCAATTGCTGATATCTATGAGGATAGAGTAGTTGTTCTTGAGACTAATGTAGATGATGTACCTGGTGAGTTCATTGGGTACCTCGTCAATAAGTTGCTATCTCAGGGTGCTATTGACGTCGTTGTACTACCTGGTTTAGGTAAGAAGAATAGACCAGTACACGTGATTAAGGTTCTTGCTGATGTAGGTAACTACAAGGACTTAGTTGAGTTATTGATGAGGGAAGTAGGTACATTAGGTGTTCGCATTAGTGAAGTACCGAGAGTTGTTGCATCTAGAATTAAGGTTCCTCTCGATGTTACTATTAGAGGAAGGAAGTTTACTATAACAGTTAAGATATCGAAAACTCCGTCAGGCCAATTACTTAGAGCTAAGCCAGAGTACGAGGATTTGAGGAGAATTGCTGAGGAAACTGGATTAGCAATAAAGGATGTCTACGAGGAGGTTATGCAACAAATAAAGGCTAAGCTACAGGAATTAAGTGCGGGAGTAAGCTAAATCGGATCGCGAAAGTATTACTAATTCAATGAAAAAGTATTACTAGTATCGGTTAACCTTTATATTTCGAGACATTGCACAGAACAATTAGGAGGTGCCTAATTTTGAGTCTACCAGAGAGGGAGAGAGTAGTAGCAGCAACCTTAATGGCTACAACCTTCAAGCCAGACCTAATGACTAATGATAGACTAGAGGCAGGTGCCAAGGGTTGGGGTTCATTAGCTATAGCTGTCCTCTGTGCAGCTAATGCAGTAGCTGAGGAAATCTTGAGAGGTATCGATATCAAGATCAGTGATGCCGAAGCACCTACAATACCACTAGATGATGTCTTAGAGAAGGCAATTAAGGCAGCTATGGAGGCCGGTGCAGCACCAGAGAACGCAGCACTCATAGCAGCAGCACTATGCTACTTTGCTGGTTCAGGAGCTAGAGCAGGTGTACCAATGGCTAATAGAAAGCTAGGTGCCATGGCTAGGATCAAGGTCGGTCTACCTAGGGGTGGAGGAATAACACTTGTAACTAACAAGTTCTCAAACAGATTAACAGCATATCCAGCATACAAGGCAGTGTATGAGGCACTACTAGAGAAAAAGCTGACTAAGGTAGATGGTGCTAAGCTACCACCATTCGTATCAGGTGGTTCACCATATGGACACAGCGTACTTGGCGAAGATGTAGCATTCCCAGAGATAGCCTACAACGCAGCTAAGATAGGTACGGAGGCTATGTTGAGAGCATTTGAAGGTGCTGGCATAACACCAAGTCCACTTTGGGCAGCACTCATAGGTGCTACGGTAGCACTCGAAATAGTTCATCCCGATGCATTCCTAGGTGAGGAATACGGACCTTTTGGCACAGTTGACTCAGCATACATGGCTGGTAAGGGAGCCATGGAAGCAGCTAAGCTACCACCAAAGCTACACATTAGAGGTACAGATGAAGAACTGGATACAGCTAGGGTAATAGGTGACTTCGGTCTAATATTCAAGGACTTACCAGCATTTACAGTAGTTGGTGCAATGGCCCTTAACGAGATATTTGCAGGTCTTAAGGAAGCTGTCATGATTGGTGGAGGATTCTCAGGAGGACCTGTGAATCCACCTCTAGGACATCTCTGTGGTGATGCCGTACCAGCTATCAAATTACTTATGAAGTACAAGGGTGATGTTCATAAGGTTGCTGAGGAGATAAGGAAGTATAAGGAAGAGTCGTTCTTCGATCCAGAGATGGCACTCTGCGCAGCAAATACCATAGCTAGAAAGGCTGAAGAAGTCAGGAGAGGACCAGTTACTAGAGCAATGATAATTGCTGGTGAACCTGTAAGAGATGCAGCAATCTACAGAAGAGCCATCAAGGTGTACGAGATGTTGAAAGCAGGTAAGAGCATTGAAGAAGCTGCTAAAGCACTTGATGAAGAGAGGAGGGAACTTGTTGAGAAGAGAGGTTCAGAGTTCTTCTCCAAGATGCTTGGAAAGAAGGTTGAGATAAAGTTCATCGAACTAAGACCACAAGCAAGGAGACACGATCCATTCACGAAGAAGTACTGGGGCTTTGACTCATACGTATCCTATGAGATAACCATTGGAGAGAAGAAGTACAAGATCGAGAACCTATTCGCTAAAGCAATACCTGAGTACGTACTAAAGGGTGTTGGTAGAGAAGACCCAGATTACATGTGGGCGCTCACAATTGGCTCAGTACTAGCTCAGGAGCTAGCGTACATCGGACATACAGTGATAAACGTAACAGTGCCAGCAGCAGTAGCTGCATGTCTAGGTATGGATCCAAAGGAGGCAGCTAAGAGAGCTGAGAATGGAGCCTACTTAACTAGAGCAATACCCGGTGCAAAGTACAGAGCTGAGGAAGTAGCTAGACTAGCAAAGCAAATATACGAGCGAATCAGCAAGGTAGCAACTCCATAGACATACATAATTGCTCCATATACCTTTCTCTTTACTCCTCTCTTTTGTTAGCTAACTCTCAACTCTCTTCACAAGGTACCTTTCTAGAGGTACCACTTACTAGTCATCACTCCCTTGGGTAAAGTCTATAGGGTACTTGGTGTTACCTCTATGATAGTGATGATGAGGTGTCAGTGTACGGATTAATGAAGAGCGCTCGGTGACTGAGTGAATGAGTGAGAGAGGACCTCTCAAGCTTTACTATAGTCCTAGTTTGAACATCTACTTCTTCAAGATGAGTTATGGTAAGAGGTACTGTGATGATCTCGTTGATGTTTCGAAGAAATTCAGGTTCTGGGTTGATCCGAGACCTGTTATTAGTCGTGATCTTGAAATTTTGTCAAGTGCTTGCTGTAGTGTCTTCGGTAGCGATGTAGCGTATCTCTTTGAGAGAATCTGTAGGGACTGCTTAACCATAGTTAATGTTGGTAATGACCCTGTGCTTGACCACGTCTACGAGTTCATGGTTAATGGAGAGCTACTATGTACTGTTAACTACGATTTGAAGACCTTGAGCTTTAATATTGTTCCCGGTAAGTTGGGTGCTGCTTTGCTCTATAGTCGTGATGCCTGTAATATTGTCATTAGTGATGAGAGATTGAGATCATTTAGTGGCTATAGAGTTAGTATCGGTAATTGCAGGTACTTCGTTGCTGTTACTAGAGATGGTAGGTTGTGTGGTGTTGCTCTCCGTACTGAGAAGGGGTTTGTTCCAATAAAGATTTGGTCTCCTGCATATCCTGAAGAAGTGCTCTCTTCATTGGATAGAGTTAGGAGAACTTATCGCGAATTGTATGAATTCAATAGGGAGTACATTGAGTTTCTCGTTGAGAAGGTTAGACGTGCTGTGAAGTGGTTGGAGTGTGAAGAGGGTAGACGTGGTGTAGTGGGATTTTCTGGAGGTAAGGATAGCTTACTAACACTTCACTTACTTGAGGAAGTTAATTCAGATCCTTTGGTGATTTACGTACACATACCATATGCCGATACTGAGGTTACTCGTGATTTCGTGTACAGGGTATGTTCTCGACTAGGTTTCTCACTTGAGGTTGTGGAGTACTCTCTTGATAGGTTACTGAATTATCTCGAAATTCTAGGTATTCCAGTTCGTGGATTTAGGTGGTGTACACCACTATGGAAATTAGCTCCAATGTTCAAACTAATTAAAGAAAGATATAGCCTAGACAAGATAGTTAGCTACACCGGTTCCAGAAGGTATGAGACCTTTAGACGGAGTATAAGACCTCCAACATACATTGACTCAGAAGCTGGTGTACTATCGCACTGTATACCCTACAACTTCCCTAAACTCCTTGAGTATCTGTATCTGTGGTACAGAGCACGTACTATACTACACCCAGATTACTACAGGGGCTTTGAGAGAATTAGCTGCGTCATGTGCCCACATAGGACATGTCTAGAGCTAAAGATGAGTGAGATGTACTACGGCGAACTGATGAACTTCTGGAAGAAGTACATGGAGAAGATAATTGACGTGATGTTCTTTACGGAGAAGGAGAGGAAAATTGCTCGCAGTAGACATCTTTGGAGATTCTTCCTACTCCATCGAGAACTACAGCGAGTAACAAAGATACTGAGTATCAGGTACGTATACCCAACTATGAGCCTCGAAGAGCTAAATCCCTTCTTGAGAACAGTTCAGAGAAGTGGAAAAGTGCTCACATTGTCAATACCTGTGAGGAGATGGAACTCATATTCACTTGAGGTAAATTTACGATCTATACTCAAGTTACTAGTTGATGGTAGAGTAAACGAAGTACACTTCATATCAGACGAAGTACAGGGGATGGTCAATTCTAGGGGTTACGTAGTTATTAGTTATAGATGCCTTGACGCAGCTCTTAATGTACTCAAGGTACTGGTCATGACTATGAACTGTGGGGAGTGTGGTCACTGTCACCTAAACTGTGATCACGAGGCTATTGAAATGCCCTTCACAGTAGTACCTAGTAAATGTGTAGGTTGTCTAAAATGTCTACTTGTGTGTCCCATTGCTAGGTACTATGTCGATATGTTGATCTACAGTAAGTTAACTAGCTTGAGAGAAGCAAAAGGTAGGATGATTAGACTTAAACAGCTTTATGCAGAATACATTAAGAAGAGGGATGTAGCCCCTAGCCACACACCTACTCATTGAGTCCTAACGGACTCTCGTAGATGTGCGGTCTTCGGGGCCATTGAAGTATTGTATCTACACGTTTTTAATGTTACTGTTTAACCTGTACTGTTCGTTGGTGTTGGTAGTCCTAGTGCTGCTCCTATCTTATCCAATTCCTTTAGTACATTTACTATGAATTGTTCAAGTGATTGATTTGTTGTGTTTAGTGTCCCCCTGACTATTCCTAATATGTTTGTGAGCATTGTGAGTAGTATGACTAGTACCACAGCTGCTACTCCTATGAGTATTGCTTCTTCAACTAGTAGTGAACCTCTTTTCTTCCTCTTTACATTCTTCATGTTTTTCACATGATTTTCTAGTAGGATAACTATGTCGAATAGCATTTTAGATCCCCGATACTCTGATTCAGATTAGCTTATAGGGGGTCCTTGTGAGACTTCGTGAGTTGTTGAGAGGTAGAATTCCCGATGATTTACTTCCTCTTGTACCTCGTAGTTTTGATATTATTGGTTCTAGGGAGGGTGCTGTTGCCATTATCGAGATTCCTGATGTGCTTGAGCCTTGGAAGCACGTTATTGGTGAGGCTTTGATGAAGGTTCATAAGCATGTTCGTGTTGTTTTGAGGAAGTGTTCTGAAAGGAAGGGTATGTATAGGTTGCGTGAATACGAAGTTATCGCCGGTTCTGGTAGTACTGAGGTTATTCACAAGGAGTATGGTTGTAGGATTAAGGTTGATCCTACGAAGGCTTACTTCTCACCTAGGGACTCTACTGAAAGATTGAGGATTGCAAAGCAAGTTCGTCCTGGTGAGGTCATTATGTACATGTTTGCTGGTGTTGGACCCTATGCTCTCATAATATGTAGGGTTCAGCCTAAGGTTCATAGGATTGTTTCTGTTGAAATTAATCCACATGCCTATCAGTACATGATTGAGAACATTGCATTGAATAGAGTTGAAGATCGTGTTGTTCCTGTCTTAGGTGATGTTCGTGAAGTATGTCCCTACTGGTACGGTATTTGTGATCGTGTTCTGATGCCATTACCAAAGGGTGCTTATCAGTACCTTGACATAGCTATTAAGTGTCTTAAACCTGAAGGGGGTATCTTACACTTCTACCACTGGGCTCCTGAGGATAGGCTATTTGATGAAGCTGAGGAACTCATTAGAAAGGAAGCTGAGAAGCTAGGTAGAGCAGTTAGGATACTAAACAGGAGAATCGTTCATCCCTATGCACCATATGTCTACAAGATTTGCATTGATGCATACATCTACGAGGAGTGATCCTTATAACGGACCTTAAGGTTTAGTCACTCAGCTAGGTCCGATGATGTGATGAACCCGGACGGATTAGTGAAGATTATGGCGGGACCTGAGGACATCACTAATAGGGACACTCTTTAATACAGGATCTAGATGCTAAATCGAGGTGACTCCCATGAGTGTAAAACACACTACCCAGAAGGTCACTACTCTAGGTGGGAGATTTGAATGGTGTCCTGAATGCATCACGAGGTGTAGAAAGATACCATCACCAGCAACTAGCACTGGATATATTTACATTGGTTTTCGAGGGAAGTGGAAGGTATGTACATGCGATGGCACGAGAGCTGGATTTAAGGGAGTAAATGAGGAATTTGCTAAGGAGTTCTGTAGAACACTTTGCAGGAGTGAAACCTGTCCTTACAGATCTAAAGCAAGATAGTTCCTGTGTTGAGTTAGTGATTAGAGGTACTTACTAGCTCTAAAGCACCCAGGATCCGGTGCTAGGTAGTCTTGGAAGTATGCATATGCTCTAGCTCTACAGCCACCACAGACGTGTTTGTAGGGACAGGAACCACATGGATCTCTCAACTTATCTCTATCCCTAAGATCCCAGAGCACTTGAGATTTCATCCAGATATCCCTAATCCGTAACTGACGAACATTACCGACAGGTATCTTGAGAAAGACACAGGGCGTAACAGTACCATCAGGCTCAATTCCCAGGTAGACCCTACCAGCACCACAACCACCTATGAACTCAACTACCTTACCCCACTCACTACTACCACTGTAAAAATGCGCTGCAGCTACCTTTGGCATATACCCGTACTTCTCCAGTAATGAAGCTATTACACGACCATACTGTGGCGCTGTTGTCATAACCTCAATACCACCTTTCATAAATTCACGAAGTATGTAGTACAGCAACCTCTCACGTTCAATAGGACTCAGATCCCACTTAACTATCTCTGCACCCTTACCAACTGGAATGAAGTTGTAAAGAGCAACTCTAGGTACATGAAGCTTTTTAGCCAACTCAACAACCTTAGGCACCTCATCTACGTTAAATCTGGTTACCGTCATTGCTATACACGTGAAGATACCATACTTCACTAGATTCTTAACACCGCGAATAGCTAGTTCCCATGCACCTGGAATACCACGAAATAGATCATGCTTGCTAGGCGTAGCAGCATCTACACTAACTTGAACATAGTTAACTCCCAGCTTCTTTAATCGTTTAGCAACTTCTTCAGTTATTAGTGTACCATTGGTAGCTATTGATACGAAGAGGCCTCTATTAGCAGCGTACTCAGCTACTTCAAAGAATTCAGGAGCAGCAAGAGGTTCACCACCTGAAAATGCTAGAAGGGGTACTCTGTCTCTACATAACATATCTACCAGATCTAACTTCTCCTCAACACTTAGTTCATTAGGGTGCCTCCTACTAGCATCCTGATAACAGTGTTTACATCTTAAGTTACATAGATTAGTGAAGTTCCACACAACCATTAGTGGTCTAGAAGTTACAAGCGGTTTTCGAACTCCAAACCTGGCTATTGAATCTAGAGTAACAGCTACACCATTTACTAGGTACCTATTCCTTCCATCGAGATCTTCAGGTGCTGGAGAACCTAGTAGACGAGAACCTACCTTGATTAACCACTTAACACCTTCATCAGTTAATCTCTCAAAGAACATAGTTAAGAAACCAGTTTGAGAACAGCTAATAGGGTCAAAGTACTTAATCAATGGCTTGAGTAAGTAAGTGGCTAGAGTTGTAGTAGCTTTATGTGTCATGAGATCTATGAAGAGCTTTGTTATATTCATCAGTCTTAAATATTCGAGATTCGAATATATACGTGTTGTGTTTACACTTGTTCCTCAGTCTACTTTAGATCTTGCTTAAAACCTCTAGAGGTGATGAGAGGGTAGGTTGCAGAGTAGTGACGAAACTTGTCTATGCTGATGTCAGCTTACTTGATAACTGTACCCATGACAACTCTATCACTAAGTACCTTAACGATCTTTACTCTAAGTCTAGTACCTGGTTTGAGCTCTTGATCTGTCTTCACTAATGTTACAGGACCATGGTAGATAGGGTAGGTCACATAGTGTATACCGTCTCTCCAACGAGATGCAACAACTACTTCTAACTCCTTACCAATCATTTTTCTCTTTGAAAACTTATTCACGAACTTACTAGCATCAACAATTATCTTACCAACCATGGATTTCCTGGCTGGTGGTGCTCTAGGGAACTTCTCAAATGCTGTTGCTGGTAGTGGCTGGAACCTATACACAGTAATCTTTTCTACACCTACCCTACCCAGCTTAGTTATTAGCTTAGCCGTTCTCCTAGCTATCTTCAGGTCTTGACCAGGAAGACCATGTATAAAGTAGACGTATGGTCTTAAGCCATATCTCTTAAGCAATTTAACAGCTTTAAGTACTTCAGTTGGTGTGCATGGCCTGCCTATGGAGATTGCATGCTCTTCAGAACCTGTT
>CAZYGV010000040.1:0-9385 GCA_964647155.1 uncultured Thermoproteales archaeon
GTGTAGAATCCTTGGAAGCAAACTAGCGGCAGCAATAGCCTCAGCATACATCGAGTTCTTTCGAGGTACACCACTATTGGTTCAACTACTCTTCATATATTTTGGTTTACCGTCCCTAGGTATTAAGCTTGATCCACTGTCAGCATGTATCATCGCTCTAGGTCTCAATAGTGGTGCTTACCAAGCTGAGATACTTAGATCTGTCCTCCAAGCGATACCTAAGGATCAGCTAGAAGCTTCGCTAGTGGACGGTCTATCCAGGTATCAGGCCTACATTAAGGTGTTAGTACCTCAAGCATTGAGAAACGCTATACCTGCACTTATGAATGAAGTAGTCATACTAGTTAAAGAGACCTCTCTTGCATCAATAATAGGTGTACCGGAATTGACAAGGAGAGCTGAGTACATGGTTGCATGGACCTTCAGGGCATTGGAGATCTACGCAGTAACAGCACTGATATACCTCCTCATATGCTATGCACTGGTTAAGCTAAGCCACGTAGTGGAGAGGAGGTATGTGCTACCAGGGTACTTAAGGAAGGTATAAGTTGATTCCAAGTCTGTGAATTCTTCGGTGATGAGAAAGTCCCGAGCTGATTGATGAGGAAAACCTCGGTCACTGACAGCTAGGGGGCCTGTCCGCTAATAATGTTCTCAATCTCATCTTCACCAAGTAGGTCTCTCAGGAGCTTAATGAAGTCGTTGAGAGAGCCACTTCTCAAGACATGTCTGAATCTAGGTAGTAATTCAGGTCGAACATCAGCTATGGTCCTAGCCACCTTACAGAGCAATGCTCTACCTTCTGAATTCAGTATCTCATACTTGTCGAAGTATAGGCGATAGTTCTTCAACATGTTCTTGAGCGTTCTCTTCACATCATTAAGGAGCTTTTCATCCCTAGTCATATCAGCCGCTCCACCTGCAATCACAGATCATCAATACGTCCCTCTCATCACTAGGTAGTTGCTGTGTTAATACAGCTACTTAACCCTACCTCTCGTACACCTCAACTCCTCAACTAGCTCACTAAACTTAGCGATACCAGATAGTAGTTTCTCGGTGGGTACAGCAAACGACATGCGGATATGCACTACATCACCAGCAATAGAGAAGACTGTACTCGGTAGCACAACAACACCCTTTCTAGTAATTAATAGCTCAACAAAATCCTCAACAGATAACCCAAATTCATTGAGGATGTCACCTAAGTTCGGGTATAGATAGAAGGCTCCCCTAGGCTCAACACATCTAACACCCGATACCTTGCGTAGTTCACTAAGTGCTAAATCTCTACGTCTTCGATATTCCTGTAATATCTCCCTAAACCATTCGAGACCAGATCTCAAAGCTACCTCAGCAGCATACATAATGAACGGAGGTAGACAACCATATATGTTATTGGCGAGAGCGCTCAACCTCTGAATAACCTCTCTATTAGCCACAACAAAACCTACTCTCCAACCAGTCATAGCGAACGTCTTCGATAAGCTACTGACGTAGATACAGAAATCTCTCCACTCAGGATGATGAAGGCAGCTAACGTGCTTACCCTCGTACACAAAGTGATCATAGACTTCATCACTTAGCACGACAATACCGTGTTCTCTAGCAACGTCAAGCAACTCCATCATTGTAGATTCGGGAATGACCATACCTGTAGGGTTGTGTGGCGTATTCACTATGATAACCTTAGTCCTGTCAGTAATAGCATTGACAACCTCATCAACATCAACAACAAAATCATTAGGTAACTCCTTCAATTTAGCAGGGACAATTCTACCACCAAGAACTCTAACAACATCAAAGTACTGTGGAAATGCTGGGTCAAGTACAATAACCTCATCACCAGGTTCAAGAATTGAGTATAGAGCCATGAATATACCAGTAGAGGCACCGGGAACAGCAAGAACCTCATCAGGTTTCACATCAACACCTAACTCACACTTCAGAAAATCAGCAACAGCACTTCTAAAACCCTCCGTACCCTGTGAAGAGACATAACCAAAGAAACCCTTACGACAAGCCTCAAACATTGCATCAACTACATGCCTTGGTGGAGAGAAATCGGGTTGACCAATACTCAGAGATATAACTTCAAGACCTTTAGCAGCTAACTCGGTAGCTCTCTCCATGTACCTGTAGGTTGCTCTAACACTTAATTCCGCAATAGACCTACGTAGCATACTGAAGGTAGTTGAGAAGGACATACCCATTCACACAGCACTGAGAAATCACGACTACACTATATTAACTTAGACCACGACAACCTTAATAGAGGGATTTATACTGAGGTGAAACCCATGAAGTTGATCTACTTGGTAATTGATGGAGCACCAGATAGGTTAGTAGACTCACCAACAGCACTTGAAGTAGCTAAGAAGGAGAATTTAGACAAATTAGCTAGAGAAGGTGTCTGTGGATGCATGTACACAATAGGTAGAGGAATTGCACCAGAGAGCGATACTGCAGTATTCTCCATACTGAGTTACGACCCAGAGAAGTATTACACGGGCAGGGGTCCGATAGAGGCTCTCGGTGCTGGTATTGAGATTAAAGAAGGTTTTGAGGTTGCCTTTAGAGCTAACTTCGCAACAATTAAGGAAGATACACTCGAGATCATTGATAGGAGATGTGGAAGAGACTTAACCAGTGAAGAAGCTAGAGAACTAGCAAAAGCACTTGATAGGCTTGAATTGGGTCTGTATGATGGTTACGTCCGTGTCATCGCTACGGTAGGTCATAGGGCAGTAGTCATAATTGGTAGTAGATCACATAAGCTGTCAGACAATGTCTCGAATACTGATCCAGCATACGTGAAGTGTGGCAAGATTAGTATTGCAGCTAAGACCTATGAGAAAAAGATCGCAGAGTGCAAACCTCTTGACGACTCACATGAGGCTAAGGTAACGGCTGAACTAGTTAACAGATTCACGAGGTTAGCTATTACTGTACTGAGTAAGCATCCTGTCAATATAAAGAGGGAAAGACTTGGTAAGTTGAAGGCAAATGCTGTACTTCTCAGAGATGCCGGTGCGGCACTTCCTAAAGTACCGAAGTTAAGTGAGGTCTATGGTGGTTTGAGGTTTGGTGCTATAGCTGAGATGCCTGTTGAGAAAGGTATTGCTAGGTTACTGGGTATGGAGGTTGCTGAAGTCCCACCACCTACTGAAGACAAGGTACGTGACTACGCTCAGAGACTTGAAGCTACCTTGGAGCTACTTGAGAGATGTGATGTGGTCTACGTACATCTTAAGGGACCAGATGAACCAGGTCATGACGGTAGTTTAGAGCGTAAGGCTAGGGCTATTGAGCTAATTGATCAGTATTACGTTAAGCCACTACTAGAGCACGTGGATCTAGATGAGGTAGCGATACTAGTTACATCAGATCACGCAACACCATATACAGTCAAGACACACACCGATGACCCAGTTCCTGTACTAGTGAGAGCACCTAACATAGAACCAGATCAAGTAATGAAGTTCACAGAAAAGGAGTGCTGTCAGAAAGGTAGTTTAGGTATTCTAGAGCATGGATGGGAGCTACTACCCAGAGTACTATCTATGGTGAGCATGCTGAGGAAGTAAGTACATTCTCAACCCCACTTACCACATAGCGAGGGTATGAACTGTGCTTAGGTACCCTGTTAGGCTAGAGCTTGAGCAGCTGCTCACGACTGTGCGAGAGCTAGGTAGGAAGTTAATCTACGATAAGTCACTACTCGGTCTCTACTACGTATTTGAAGATAGGGAGGATGCTGGTAGAAAGTTAGCTGAGTTACTTAGGAGAGAGGTTGAGATACCGGAGAATTCCATGGTGTTTGCAATACCATGTGGTGGTGTTCCTGTTGCCTATGTAGTGGCTACGGAGTTAGGTACTGAGCTAGATCTCGTTATATGTAGGAAAATCCTCATACCATGGAATCCAGAGGCTGGTTATGGTGCGGTAGCCCCTGATGGTACCTACGTACTCAATGAGACACTTGTACGGTACCTTGGTCTGTCTGAAGAAGATGTTAGAGAAGGTATTGAGAGGACTTTGAGGGAAATTAGGAGAAGAGAACAGGTATTTCGAAGTGGTAGGTCGTATCCCGATCTAAGGGGAAGAACGGTAATTGTTGTGGATGATGGTATTGCTAGTGGCTACACAATGCTTGTTGCTACTAGATTTCTCAAGAAGTTAGGTGCTGAGAAGATAATTGTCGCTACACCAACTGCATCAGCTTCATCACTTAAGCTCTTAAGTGGTGAAGTTGATTTGCTGTGTGTTGTGAATGTTAGGAGTGATGTGTTTGGCTTTGCTGTTGCTGATGCGTATAGGAACTGGTATGATTTAAGTGATGAGGAGGTTCTTGAATATCTCAGTAGGTACCGTAGATTGAAGGAGAAAGGGTGTTGAGGGTAGTGTATGAGTGCTGTTAAGGAGGTTACTGAGAGATATAGTGAGGGTACTGTGATTAGGGTTGAGGGACCCGTAACCATTAGGGTTGTTTCAGGCAGGTTAATGGGTGTAGGTATTGAATTTAGTGAAGGATCTACGATTATTGTCCCCTATGCTAGGTCATATGGTTTCAAGGTGCTTACAGGTAGTGAAGTTAAGTTCGTTATAGGACCTGGAGGCTCTGTATCAGTTGTTCCACCTGAGAGTGAAATTGTAGATTTCTGGTACTCAGCACTCAGCACCTTGTTCACAAAGTGCACAAGGGGTAAGTTCCTAGTTATTGGTGCTACAGATAGTGGTAAGTCAACTGTAACAGCTTGGTTAACAAACTTAGCTCTTAGTAAAGGTCTAACGATAGGGATTGTTGATGGTGATGTCGGTCAAAATGATGTAGCCATACCAACAACATTAGCTCTAGCAATACCTCGAGAACCAAAGCTTAGTATTAGAGAGTATGAACCGTACGATCTCTACTTCATAGGTCATGTAGCACCGGCATCACTGATACCGAAGTACGTAAGAGGGTTGAGGACATTACTGAAGGAATGTAATGAACTTGGGTTAGATGTAGTCGTAGTGAATACTGATGGTTGGGTAGAGGGTAAGTCTGCAATTAACTTCAAGGTGAAGCTTGTAGAAGCTACAGAGCCAAATGCTGTGATAGTAATGGAGAGAAGAGAAGGTGAGCTACAGGAGCTAGTGAGTGAAGTTCAGAAGCTATGTTCAGAGGTGTACAGACTACCGTCACCACCATGTGCAAGAGTCCGAACAAGAAGTGATAGGAGAAAGCATAGGGAAAACATGTATGCAAAGTACTTCTCAAAGGCAAAGACCATAGTGTTGAGAGCCACTATGCTGAACATGGTGTATGGCTCTAAGCTTCTCTCTACAGTTCCTGTAGGTAGTAGTAAGCTACCTGAAGTGAAGAAGGTACTAAGGAGTAAGGTACTGTACGTTGGTATCTCAAGAGACGGTAAGTACGGTGTTGTAGTTCTAGAGAAGGCGCACAGAATCAACATCGATGCTGTAGCACATGTACTTGGTGTTGAGGAGGTTCATGTGCTTACTCGAGGACAGGAGAAAGGCCTACTAGTTGGATTACTTGAGGATGAAGACAGATATGTCGGTGTAGGTATTATCGATAGTATTGACTACAGAAATCTCGTACTCAGGATTAGAGCTAGATTACATAGGGAGAAGCCGATTAGAGGCATAGACGTTGGCTTCATTAGGCTCAGCGAATCCTTCGATGAAATTGAGAAGTCAAATACGTACCTACTTTAGAAGCTACTTTCTGAAGTACTCCCAACCTGAGAGAGGTAACTTCTTAACCTCACTACCTGACTTCAGATACACAGCACCCTTACCCTCAATAGCTTTCCCCACAACAAGTAATTCAGTACCCATAGAATGAAATCTCTTAACCACCTCATCAACATTGCTAGACCTAATACCGAGAACTAACTCAAACTCCTCACCACCATACAGAACAACTTCCTCTAGAGAGAAACCAAATTGAGCACATATCTCAGCAACTTCAGTATCAGTGGGTAACCTATCTAGAACTATGGATACTCCACTAGCCTCAGCCAAGTTATGTAGTGTACGCACCAATCCATCACTTGAATCAGATGAAGCAGTTAAGTAACTCCTAATCTCTCGCAGTAAAGGTACAATGTCAACCCTAGCTCTAGGTCTGTAAGTCCTCTCAATGAATTTCCTCGGTAAGCGATCTAGCTTCACACCACTGTAGTAAGCCTTGAATACCAGGCCTGTATACCCAAAGGTGCCGGTCACAGCAATTACATCACCAGGCCTTAAACCACTACGAGGTGGAGGTTCAATGTCTGTCAATCCTATACCAACCGCTGAGACCACTACATCATTTGACTCATTTGTATCCCCACCACATAACTCAGCACCATAGTATCTCGAAGCATCAATAGCTCCTTTAGTAAAGTCAAGCACCTCCTCTAGGGATGTAGTACCTGGAATAGAGATAGAGACAAGGAAGATCTTTGGTTGAGCTAGTTTTGATGCTAGATCACTCGCTGAAGCTGTTACAATCCTCCATCCAAGGTCATAGAATGTCATTCCCGGAAGCATACAGTAACGAGCAACTAAAGTATCTATGTTAACTACGACAAATTGATTACCTAGCCTTAATGCTACAGCATCATCACCGGGAGGTAGGTGAGACACTTTTGAGTTCCTTATTAGGTCGAGTATTTGCTTGACAACATAGTACTCACCTAGTTCTCTCAGGTACCGCATCGTAGGAACTTTGTTAAGAGTAGTTAATACACTGTACTGTTGATCCAGCACTATGGGTAGGTATTGAGAACTAGTTAGGAACTAACATAGCGTAAAGTAATAATTTCAGCTCTCAAATTACGAGCTTTGATATGGACTCCACACATATGCTGGTACCTGAGGATATTCGTGAGTACGTGATATCAGCTGTAGCTAAGTACGCTAGTGATCTTGGGTTTAAGAGGTACGTGGTTTACCCAGTAAATAGCTATGTTCGAGGGTATGCTACAGCAACAAGTGATTACAGGGTTGTTATGCTAAGTCCAGAAATTGATTTAAGCATTGCGGCGCCTAAAGCTAGACCCTATGAGTATGGTGAGGTGGTCTTCATGAGTGTCAAGAGGTTTCTTAGGAACATATACCGTGGATCAATAAATGCGTTGATGTTAGCTGCTTTGGTGAAGAAAGGGAGTTTAATTGTTGATCGAGGACTTCATGACTTAATTCACAGGTGTATAGACAAGATCATTGATTTACTGCCAAAACTAAGAACAGTCTACGAGAAGGCCATAGACATACTTAGGGAACCACCTAGGAAGTTTGGTAGAGCTTGCTTTATGGTCTTTACAGCTAGATTTGTGACCGCACTAGCCGGTCTACAGAACGTAGTTAATGCATACGAGGTAACATATAGGTCCATGGGTGATGTGAGGGAGTTTAGGAATGAAGCCACTATACCTGATGATATTGTGAAGAGGTTCTCAAAGGATATTGACATCGCAATTAAGGTCAGTGAGAGAATGTGCGAGGAGTTAGAGAAGGTGGAAGTATACAGGAGTAAGTTCAATGAAGTGTATAGAGAGTTTATAGAGGAATACATAGCTGAGTTCAGGAGGTAGAGGTTAACTTAACATGACCTCTCTCATCAACAGACACAATACCCTTACTGACTAAGGACTGAACTACAAGAACGATCCAGTAGTAATGGACGTTAAGTTCCTTAGCTAGATCCCTTAGACTAGCTGTACCTTTAGACCTCAATACCTCTACCACATACCTACTCAAGTACTCGACAACTCTTTCAGTGTGTGTATTAATGAAGTCTGTAACCTCGATAGCTGTATTTAGGTCTGTACCGAGTGTATTAGCGACATCCCTAACTGATATGGCTAGTGGTAAACCATCGCTAGCTCTCTTCAACTCAATGTACCTGTAAGCGAGATCCTCAAGTTCCTTAAGCTCTTCATCATGAAGTCTCTCTTCAAGATGGAGAAAGAGATTGAGATTAATGACGAGAGTTAGCTTCCTAGCTCTCAATCTGTACTTCTTGATAGTTCTCCCATTTGACTTCACGATACGTACCTCAACTAGACCAGCTCTAACGAGGTCGTGTAGGTGAGATAGTACGGTAGATAACTTCGTACCAACAGCAGCAGATAAATCCTTAGCAGAGACTTCACCTTTCTCAAGAAGAACCTTCAATATTTGTAGCTTAGGACCACAGGTAAGTATCTCCAAAATTCTCCTAGCTAAGAGAGGTCTCTCTTCACTGACTACAAGCTCTTCAACCATAATCAACTCTACCTACTTACCTCTACATTCACAATACCACCAGCAATCTCAGCATCAATATGTAGCTTAGAGGTAGCAAACTCATAACCAACTTCGTAGTACGGTGATGAGAGGCTAACACCATTTAGCTCAACATTAACAAGACCACCACTTACATTAGAGATATAGCACAGCTTAGTATCTTTAGGAACAGAGACATCGAGATCAACGATACCACCCCTAATCCTGAGTAGTAACTCCGATACACCACCGTACCTAGTGTACTTGATGGAACCCTTAGTAGAACCACCCTCAATCACTAACTTAGTATAGCAACTCCCCACACTACTAACCTCAAAGTCAAGAGCACCACCAGAAACCCTAACTACGAACTTCCTCAAAGTAGGCGAGTTGAGAATCAACTTCGCACCACCACCAGAGAGATACATAACAACATTCGTCACTAGATATCGAGGCAGAGAAAGCTCAATAGAACACCCCTCAACCCTAACATCGAGAACTCTATTCTCAACATCATACTCAACACTGTAACTCCTACAACGTACCTTAAAGAACGGAAAAGCTATACCATACACCCTATATACAACAACATCACCATCATAAGTACGAACCTCAATACCACCACCAGAGACAACTATGGAAACATAGGTATCATTCAAAATCTCTAAAGTACCAGACTCAACTAACTTCCTACCAAAGTACTTGAACAACATCAAATTCTCCAATCCAAACTCCCTAAGCAAACCACGAATTGAGAGACCAGACTTAGCCGGTACCTGTAGAGAGACTAGGACAGGTGTTACAATGCTCAGTACAAGACCAATAATAACTAGCAAACCGAGAACTTCCGGAAGATACCTCATTACCACCATACCCCCATAAACGGAATAACCGTAAGACCAAGTAGAAATAACATGAGAACAATTACAGGGAGAAGCATTGAGAGAAAAGCTCTACCAACACTAAATCTATGAACTTCAGATAAAGCAATACAACAAATAACAATACCCCAAACAAATGCAATACACCTCAAGGTAAGGAATAGACCAATAGCAGCTAAGTAGTTGACAAAAGCAGCAATAGGACCAAAGAGACCAAGGAGAAATACAGGTAACCACAG
>CAZYGV010000041.1:0-8706 GCA_964647155.1 uncultured Thermoproteales archaeon
AGTGCCATTACTGTTATCGCTGGTAGTGCTAGTAGAAGTCCAATGTAGTGCTGCTTTAACTTCATGGTATTGAGTCACCTATCCAAGTAGCTTTGTGAGTTCTTCCTGAGCCTTTTTCAGTGCTTCTTCTGGCGATAGCTCACCTATTAGCGCAGCATGTATGTAGGTTGCGAGTATGTCCTCTATCTTCTTCCAGACAGGTACTCTAGGTCTCATCTTTGCTGTCATCAGTGCTTCGAGCTGTACTGGGTACCACGGGTACTTCTTAACTAAGTCAGGATCCTTGTAGAGATCGGCTATGGTCGGTGGTACACCTGCTTCTAGTGCTATCTTCTTCTGCATTTCCTTACTCAGCGTGAAGAGTATGAACTTGAGTGCAAGATCCTTATTCTTTGACGTTACTGGGATACCCAGCAACCAAGCACCTATCATTGGTCTTGCTCCTGGTGGTGGTATTATCTTGACCTTACCAACTACCTTAGACTTCTCTGGATTCTCTAGGTCAGGTATCCATGCTGGCCACACCTCACCTACTATAGCAACCTTACCACCTAGCAGGTATGCTCTAACCTCTGCAGAGCCGAAGTTCTCGGTACCTGGCGGACAGTACTTCTTTAACTCAATAAATACCTTCAGTGCTTTCACTGCCTCAGGTGAGTACACTACTGGCTTACCTCTCTCGTCTACTATTCTAGCACCGTAAGCCCAGAATATTGGTAGGAAATTCGTAACAACAGGATTGCCCTTCTTACCTCTAATCACGTAACCATAAATTCCCTCCTTTTCCATTATTATCTTAGCTGCTCTCAATACATCTTCCCATGTCTTGGGTTCCGGTAGACCGTACTTCTCAAATAGATCCTTTCTGTACGCAAATAACTGTACATTACCTACGTACGGTAGTGCGTAGAGTCTTCCCTTATACTTACATACCTCTAAACAGGTTGGTATGAAGCCTAGCTCCTCAACCCTGATGCCCTTCTTCTTTAGCATTTCACCAATATCGACTAGGAAGCCCTTATCAGCAAACTCTGCTAACCATGGATCATCTAGCATCACCACGTCAAAAGCACCTGTCTTCTCCATCATCTCTGTTACTAGCTTATCATGTAATGCCGCATATCCGAAGTCCTGTACAATAACCTCAACACCATATTTCTTAGAGAATTCTCTTGCAGCTACCTTCAAACCCTCAGCATATGTACCTGACCTAGCTGCAATAACTAGCTTCTTCGGTGCTTTAGGTGGTGCTAAGTAGGTTAAAGCTAGGTATCCAGCTATAGCCGCTATGATTACTACTATGACTACAATTGCTATGAGTACTGTACGTGAGATACCTCTCAACACCTACACCTCCTGCCCATACTACTCAACATAATTAAGTATCTAACGAGGTATTTAAGTATTTATTGTAGTAGTTAGACTTGGGTGGCTTAGTTGGTGTACTAGGTATCAAATATAGATAATTAAGCTCCCTATTTATACTATATTACTCTCGACTTTAACTACATCAGCGGACTGCTATTCGGTCACGAAGATCCCCATTTAGCCTGTTCATCATCTAATGCCTTAAAAATTGAAGAGAGTTTTTATGTGTTGATCTGTGTAGCCCTTACTAGGTGTTTACTGTGAGCCTGTGGTATATACTGCGACCAGATGCAATTAAGGTTTGGGAGAATCCTGTTGTTGTTGAGAGGTTGAAATGGTACTACGATGTTATGAGAGATAGGAAGCCTGCTAAGTTCATGATATGTAAGAGGTTGGATGCTGGTTGTGATCCATCGAAACTATCTCTTGAAGAACTTTGGAAGCTCCATGATGATCTCAGTAAGGAGTTTAATCGCGTGTGGTCTATGATTCGTAGTGGTGAATTGGATCTCGATGAGTTACCCAAGCCTGAATTTAGTTACCTAGATGTCAAGATTGAGATCGCTAGGAGGATTCTCATGAGTTGTCACTTCTGCGAGCATAGGTGTGGTGTTAATAGATTGAGTGGTGAGAGAGGATTCTGCCGTCTAGACTATAGAACATATGTACATTCGTGGTTTCACCACTATGGTGAGGAGGCACCGTTGGTACCTAGTGGAACGATTTTCTACGGTAGCTGTAACTTCAGATGTGTATTTTGTCAGAATTGGGATATTAGTCAAGAGCATCCACTAGATGGTGTAGAGGTTGATGCTTGGAGATTGGCTCTCATGCAGAGGGAATTGAGGAAGACAGGTGCCAGAAATATCAACCATGTAGGTGGTGAACCAACACCAAACTTACACACTATACTTGAGTCACTGAAGTACCTTGATGTGAATGTTCCACAGCTCTGGAATAGCAACATGTACTGCAGTGTGGAGACAATGAAGTTGCTGAGAGATGTAATCGATATTTGGTTACCTGACTTCAAGTACGGTAATAATAGGTGTGCAGAAAGGTTATCAGGTATTAAGAACTACTGGGAGGTGGTAACGAGAAATCTCAAGATAGCTGCTGAGTCAGCACCCATGATAATAAGGCACTTAGTGCTACCAAACCACATTGAGTGCTGTACAAGACCTGTTCTCAAGTGGATTGCTGATAACATAAGAGACAAGGTACTCGTCAACGTCATGGAGCAGTATAGACCTGAGTGGTTGGTGAGTAGGTATCCGGATAAGTGGCCTGAAATCAGTAGAAGACTTAGAAGTAGTGAAATTGAGGAAGCGTATGCAATTGCTAGAGAGCTAGGTATAGTATATGAACCGGTTTCGTAGAGAGTGTCCGTGAGGTGCCAGCCCTACCTTCATAGACCCCCATCTGGGGTCTCTGGTAGGTCGGCTGTACTGTGTATTTTACGTTTAATTTTTATAGTTTCCTCTGATGTTAATAACCTGACCATTTAGTGAAGTACCTAGGTTATGTAATGGATCTGTGCTGTGGTTGAGTATTATGAGATGTGTTCTCCCTATTGTTTTGGTGCTGTTTCTCCTTGTTATCTTAAATCATCATTGTTTGTGTGTTCCTACTGAGGCTATGATAGTTAAAGGTTTTGTGTATGTTGAGGGTGGTAAGCCTCCGGTTAGAGCTGATATCCCGGTGTATGCGGTTTATGGTGGTAAGGTTATTGCTGAGAACTTAACCTCAATGGATGGTTCCTTTGTCTTGATTATAAAGGGTTTGAGTAATGGTACCGAGTTCTCTCTACGTGTTGGTGAATATGAGGTGCGCAAATTAGTATTCTCTCCTGGTGCTGTGATTAGTGTAGGTACCCTTAAGGTTAAGGATACTTCGAAACCTAATAGACCTAAAATAGTTGAGGTTCGCAGTGGTGTTGGATGGGTATTTGTTAGGTGGAGCCGCTCTAGTGATGATGTAGCTGTTTCCAAGTATGTTGTCTCGATTAGGTTAGCTAATGTGGAGAAGTACATATCTTCCATCGAGATCTCTAGTAGGAAAACTTCTGTTAACTTAAGCGGAATACCTTCAGGTATCTACCTTGTCGAGGTACGGGCCATTGATATTGCTAATAGAGCTAGTGACATAGCTAGTGCTAGAGTGGTTGTGTACCCAGAGAAGGTTGTAGTGTGGGGTAAGGTAGTTATTCGAGGTCCCAGGAGACAAGCTATGTTACCTGGTCTCTCAGTTAAAGCCTACGTTAATGGCGAACTCATCAATAGTACTGTGACAATGCAGGGTGGTTGGTTTTCCCTCACTCTATCCGGTAAGAAAGTGTTTGGTAGGGTGGTAAAGCTTGTATGCAAAGACTCTGAAGCTGTAGTCACAATTAATAGGACCAAGGTAAAGGTAGACATAGTAGCTAGGGACTACACAGCACCTACACCTCCTGCAAACCTAACAGCAACGTATACCGGTGATGCAGTTATTGTAAAGTGGTCTCCATCAACAGATGACGTAGCATTGAGTGGTTACTATGTTGAGTTTCGATCTAAGTTAATATTCACCAATGCTACGTCTGTAGTGATTAAGTGTGGTAGGTTGATACCAGGTAAATACATAGTTCGTGTATGGGCTACAGATGCTGTTGGTAATAACAGTACAGCAGCTGTAACGCATGTATACGTTGAGTTTCCTCATGAGAAGCTACTTACAGTGGCTAGCATCCTAATTGTTGCGATAGCTGTAGCGTCAGTACTTGCTATAGTGCTTAGACATGTAGCCACTAAAAGAGCAGAACAATACGTTGACCTATATTATAGAGCTACGTGATTGGTAGGTCACTACCCTTTACCCTGCATACGGGCACTATCCTTGACCTCAAATCCTCTAATCTACACTCTCTAATACCACTACCGCTGTAACAGTAGATACTGCTCAGTGGTACTGGTCTGTGTCTTAAATCCGCAACAGGTCTGAGGTACAGTATGTAGTACTTCTCACTGTAGCTTGTTATCGGGTATATTTTCTTAAGCTCCTTAACTAGCTCCACTCTGTTTCTGAAGCCAGCTGCTCTAGCCTCATCATCGCTCATGCCCCTTAGCTCCTTAATAACAACTCTAGTGACCTCAACAATACCAACGATACCGGATCCGGTAGCTAGAAGTAGCTTATCACCGGATCTAACGAGATCTATGTTTATAGTACCCTCCCACCTAATCTCAGCTACCTTCCTACCATCGAGAATAGCGTTAGCATACTTCCTCCTCACTGCAATGACCCAAACCGCCATGTTCTCCCTAGCTAAGTAGCTTCCTAACAGCTCTATCTACAGTAGCTTTAGCAGTCTCTATATCGGCTCTGAGAGCAGCAGCTACATCATCCAGAGGTTTACCCTGCAACACATAAGCAATCACTGCAACTAATTCACTGAAGTTTAGGTTTACTGAAGGGGATTCACATAACTTCTTCAATGTCGCTAAGTAAATAGCATCCATAGCTGATTCAAGTAGAATCCTCCTATTTAGGTACATTTCGAGTCTCTTCTCCTGATTTCTCGTTAACTCGATTCTCATCGATACAGATACCCTAATACTCTTCAATACACTAGCAACAACCTCAGCACTTAAATCCCTGTAGACACTCATTAAGCAAGTAAGTAGTCTAACCTTAAACTCCCTCAATGCTTCTTCAACGTAATGTTGCATCCTAGTGCTTAGTGGCTTTATCACAGCTATATTCTTCTCACCTGTTACCTTATTGAATCGTGGAGATATGTAGATTGGTAAGTACCCATTCTTTAACCAAAAGTCAATGATGTCATTTCTAGAGAATATAGCACCAATCCAGTCAAGGTTTGTACTACGTGCTTCCTCCTCGAGGAGGTTTAGTAGTTTTGAACCGTAGCCTCTTCTCTGTAGATTGGGTACTACAGCAATCCTAACAATTCTCCAACCTCTTGTCTTAGCAGCTTCCCTAGGACCATACCTCAGTAACTTATCTAAGACCAACACCCCTCTTAGACCACGTGTAATAGCTCTCTCAACATCACGAATAGGTCCTTCTTCAGCTATCTGCGCAACAGCTACAACTCCTCTATCGGAGTTTAGTATACGAATGTGGTGATGGGGGGCGTCAAGCATGGTCATTAAGTCATCAGGTTCATTTCTGTAGTGTGCTAAAGCGAGTAAGCCATAGACTTTCCGTAGTAAATCCCTATCCTTAACTAGCTGTTCTTGATCTACAGAAGAGTACTCCACCTTCTCTGGTTTCGGTATCTCTATTGGGTCTACTCGGAGAAAGAATACTTGGTAAAGCCACTCTTCAAGTGGATCATTTGGTAGGTACCTAATAGGTACCTTGAACTCGTAGACTAGTGGACTAGGTAGTTGCTTAATTAGCAGTTCAGAAGCTACCCTTCCAGAACCTTCGTAACCGTGGACTGTAGTCACCATCATAACCTTCCTACTCTTAGCACACAACCTCTTAACACGAGCAGCACCAACAGCAGCAGCCTCATCAATCACTGTTAATCTAGCACCAGTAGCTAACCAGGGGACAACATACCTAACTTCAAAACTCCTACCCCTAATACCCACTACACTTCCCTTCTCAGTAACTGTCTTATAATCAATACCTAGCTTCTCTAGCCCTAGACAGAGGAACTTCATTAATGACGTGATACTGCGTGATGAAGGTGCTGTTATCAAAACCTCATCAGTGTAGTTATGTGCTATAGCCAGCGCAGTCGCTAGACCAAGAGCGGCGCTCTTCCCTCTACCACGATCACCTTTACCAACTAAAACCTTAAGTGTTAAGTCACTAAGCAGTCTTAAGCTATGCAGAACGAACTCATACTGATCCTCAGTAGCACACAGCGAAAGTACTTTTCTCAACTTCTCATCAACATTCGTGATCTCGGGTGTGAATTGTCTTCGAAATAATTTACTCGGTAGATTACGCAATACCACCTCACCGCTATCAACATCAACTACAAGGATTGATCTACACAACTTAAGCGACTCAAGTAAATACCTACGGAAGGTACCTCTACCACCCTCGACACCTGGACTCCACAAACTAAGCGACTTAGTTAACCAGATACTGAACCCACCACACCTAATCATCTCGGATGCAGCAGAAACAGCATTAGGTCTGAAGAAGTACCTAAAATCCATGATGACAGAGCTATACTCCCTACCTAGGTAACTAGTTAGCTCATGAAATCTAGCTACCTCAATATCATGCACAGCAAGTACCTTACGTAGGTCCCTACTATCAGTAAATGCGAGTATAGGTCTAGCTAGGTGCCTAATTAGTGTGCTTAGTACGTGTATTACTTGTTCTGTATCACCACTGAGAACTATCAGACCTCTAGCATTACAGTTCCTAACATAGTCGATGAATTGCTTAATCTCATCAGCAATACTACCTGTAGTTCTCATAGACATGGCAACTACATGCAATGAACGTTATCGTACCTAGATCAACATTGAGACCACTTCTCTTAAGTTCTTCCGTAATGTACCTCATTACCTCCCTAACGGCAAATACATTGTGTATGAAGGCAGTTCTGAAGTCGTGACTCCTCATGTACGCTGTAGCATGTAGCTTACCATCCCTAATCATGAACTGCCACAGTATGAAACAAGGTGGGTTCTCTGTCTTGACCAAGTCCTCATAAGGACTCCAGAACACAGCAACAGCTTGCCTAGTACTCGGTTCACTACGTAACTTATCGACAATAGCTCTCAATTGATCACCGAACTTAATCCTCAACCTCTCACCATAGCTATACTCATAACCCTCAACACTCCTACCCTCAAGAATAGCCCTACAGTATTCCTCAAGATACTTCCTAGCACCTAACGGGTACTCTCTAGGTACTTCATCACAAAGAGGGTCAAGTATGTGAATAACAACATTCATCAACTCCTTAGTACTTCCAAACCTAGATTCAACCCACCTACCAAATTTCTCAATTAGACGAAGGACTTCCCTATAGGCATCAGCTACTGTTCTCGCAACAACAACTGTGAGGTTTTGTGAGAGGGTCTCCACATATCCACCAGTTACCTTACTTGTTACTTTGACTATGTACGGCTCTAAATCGTATGCACCAGGATCAAATAACCTATACCTGATACCCTTTACCTCGACCTCAATCGCATTCCAAGGCTCCTGAATACAGCCCCTAATTACCTTTCTCAGCAACTCCTTATCTGTCATACCCAGCATATCAATGACAATTACCTGCTCACGAAATCTCTCGATAGCTTCAAGCGGTAAATTCGGTATGTACGCTGTCGGCGCATCACAATTCAACACTCTCCTACTCTCCGGATCCACACCATACCTCCACAACTTAATCATAGCTTCACCACTACGGTGACCACTTGTATCATGACCAATAACTACTAGGTACCTGATGTTCGGATTAGCTAGCACATTGCATATAACCTTCTCAATCCCTATGTTAGCTGTCTTACAGAAACCAGCTATAGCTACACCATGCTCAATAGCTGTCTTCACCAATTCATTACCTACCTCATCATCTAGAGGTACCATCACAGCAACAGGATGGAACTTATTACCAAGTACATAATTCCCATCCTCAACAGTCCACTTATCCGGAACATTGCACTTACTACACTCTCTACCTCTCCACGAAACCTTAACATGTTGAATAACACTGTAGATCATGGGTATCCACACTCGAGATAGCACCAGAACCATAATTTAACTTGCGACAACATAGATCATGAGGTATATGTAGGTGCTTCAAAGTGTAGAGAACGTAGCTAAGGTTTAAAGAGGCAGAATGCTCTAATCATGCTGGATGATGCTCTCGGGGCTCACTGAAGAGTGATGACTAGCTCCATCGATGACATATATCCTGCACTCTAAGTAATGAGCGAGTAGAGAAGGAGAAAAAGACCAGGTATGTAGACTTGTAAGTTACTTGTCCATCCTCTTGTTAAGTACCTTTCCACACCACTCAGGATGCGTTATACCTCGTTCCTCTGGTGTTCCTGGTATCAGGTTATCTAGCACGATACCGACTATAGCTGCAACGGCCATACCTGTCTCGAGTATAATTTCAACTATTTCACCTAACCACATTAGTTGTGGAGGTAGCAGTGCAACGATTGCTCCTCTACCTTTAACACCGTATGGGTTGTAACCTTTCATCCACATGGGTACGCTTAGACCGAGGTACAGTGACATACCTACGATCAGTAGGTTTCTAGGTGATTTCAAGTCTATTAGCGTAAGCAGCGAAGCTCCTACAGCAGCTATCATACCGAATACTACGAGATATAGACCTCCAATAATTGG
>CAZYGV010000042.1:0-8629 GCA_964647155.1 uncultured Thermoproteales archaeon
CTCACTATTGCTCTTAGGATTGTTGTTCTTACTCTTTTGTCTTGGAGTAGTATTGCTGGTATTTCGTGTGTGAATATCTCTGCGAATTCTCTTCTTAGTTTTGGATCTTGTTGTAGTTCTTTGAGTAGTTTCCATCCTATTCCTTCTTCATTCACTATTGTTCCCTGGTTGTCTGTGCTGTGTGTTGATTAAAATGGGTTGTGTATGTTCTTTGTTTTCTTGAGTGTTTATGTGTTGGCGTAAGGTATATTCATGGTTGTGGCGTAACTAGGTGTGGTGGGTGGTGGTGAGTGCTACTAAGAGATTTGGGAAGTTTGTACCTATGTACCTAGTTAGATTGAGGCTTGGTAAGAGATTTGGGAAGTTTAGGAGGGTTGTTCATGGGGGTTCGTGTGAGGATAGGTATTAAGTACAGAGATAGGTATGTGGTGACAGCGGCGTTGCTTAATAGTGGTTATGAGACTTCAGAGCCTGAGATTCACATACCATTAGCTCTAGCTAGGAGGCTAGGTCTATCACTTGAAGAGCTTAGGAGTGAACGCTATAGTGTGGTCGGTACGGAGGTCACTACATACGTACTGGGTTATGTTCAGGTTCGTGTAGAGGCTGGGGATAGGGTGACGGATTGGGTTAGGGCAAGGGCGGTTATGGTGCCGGGTGAGTACGAGGTTTTGCTTAGTGATTCGCTAATTGAAGCTCTCAATATACAGATTGTCAAGCCGAGACAGGGGGTTTGGAAGTTTGTTGATGAGGAGAGGCAGAGGTTGAGTGTTGAGCCTATGTACTGGATAGAGTGAGTAGTGGGTGTGGTGTCTACTTCTTAGGGTGCTAGTATCATCTTAAGTAGTATCCCGATGATTCCAATTAGTATTGGTACGTTGAATGCAATGAATACCTTGATGAGGAGTCCTATTTGTCCCTCTAGTCTAGCTACTCTATTGCTTAGTTCCTCGAATTTACTTCTGAATTCCTTTTCTAGAGCTTCTATTCTCTGTGTTAGTTCCTGCCTTACCTGTGTTATTTCTCGTTCTAGCTCCTGTCTTACACGTGATATTTCCTCTCTTAGTTCTTGTCTTACCTTTGCTATTTCCTGTCTTAGTTCTTGCCTAATTCCCTCAATGAGTTCTCTAGTTTTCTCTATGTCATCCTTAGTCGCTACTTCTCGTATGAGTGCTTCTAAGATTGTTAGCCTAACTTTCCTATCCTTGAGTAGGATTTCAGGTATTTCGTATGTTAGTGCTTCTGCTAGTGCTTTCCTTAACTTTGGGTCTCGTTGTAGTTCTTCGATTAGTTTCCACCCTATTTCTTCGTTCACTTGTTCTCCCTGTTCTTCCTTGGTTTGGTTGTTGGTTAAATGAGTTGTGGTCTGTTTTCTGTTGTGTGTATTTGTGCTCTAGGTGAACCACCATGTGTTTCTTCTTAGGTCGATTACTATGCCTAGTTCTGCTATGGTTTTGTCGGATAGTACTACCTCTACTTCGTGTGGGTCTATTAGTGCGTGTGCCTGTACTGTTCTTACTTCGTTTTCTCTAGCTACTTCTATTGTGATTTTGTTTGAGAGGTATGCTTCTCCTATTAGTGCTCCTGGTCCGTAGTACATTCTCTTCTCTCTTGGTTTTAGTCCTAGCTCTATTGCTACTGTGAGTGGTATGACTATTACTGGTTCGTCTGTTTCAAATCCTGTATTGAGTAGTGCCTGTGTTTGTACTGCTTTTTCTCGGTACTTGATGGTTATTGGTACTCTAAGTCCCATGTATCTTCAACCTCATTCTTCTCCACCTTAATATCCTCGGTACTTCCTTGATGATTACTCTCAGTTTTCTGTTTCGCCATATTGCTCTATTCACGTGCTCACCTGTGTTCTCTATTGTGTTCCTTATTATTGACTTTGTTTCTTGTTTGTGGGGTGTTTTCTGTGGTGTTGGGTGGTTGGTTTCTTGTGTTGGTCTATGCTTTGGTGGGTGCTGTTATTGGTTATGTCACTAATGTTGTTGCTGTTAAGTTGTTGTTCTATCCTGAGAGACCTATTGGTTTTGGTTGGTTTAGGTTTCAGGGTCTTATTCCTGCTCGTAGGAGGGAGGTTGCTGAGAGGATTTTGGGTGCTGTTAGAGATTATGTTTCTGTTGAGGATGTTGAGAGGTTGCTTAGAGAGGCTTTCGCTAGTGTTCTCTCTCGTGGTGTTGGTAGGGAGTATCTTAAGCGTGCTGTTCTCGATGCTGTTGAGAGGAGGATACGTGGTTCTCTTGCTTACAATATCTACTCATCTACTCGTGATGTCTTTACTTCGTCTGTAGCTACGCTATTCCCTGCTCTAGATGCTCTTATTAGAGCGTTTGCTAGATCTCTTGAGGATTCTATTGTTGATGCTATTCGTGGTGCTCTATCTAGGGTTTTGGATGATGTTATTGATGAGGTTGTGAGGTGTATTGACTTTCGTGAGGTTGCTAGGTGTGTTGCTTCCTCTGTTGACTTGGATTCTCTTGTTCGTGAGAAGGTTGAGTGCTTATCGTCTAGAGATGTTGAAACTTTAATGTGGAGGGTTGCTGGTAGGGAGCTTAGGTTTATTGAGTTTTCTGGTCTCTTGCTTGGTGGGGTTATTGGTCTTGTTCAGGGTTTAATTGCTCTATTTGTATTTGGTCTTTGATGGGGCATTACGTACTTACCTCTCTTTCTCACTGTCTTTTTCTGGGGGTCTCTTGTGCACTTATGGGATAGAATTAGGTCGTTGTTGTTGCGTGGTTTGATTGATGATGTTGATCGTTTGGTTAGGGGGTACTGTTGGGATGTTTACTGTAGTGCTGTTTCTAGGTGGGGTTGGTTTGAGAGGTTGAGGTTTGTTGAGGAGGTTACTGGTGGTGTTGGGGATAGGGGTTGTGGTTTTGAATGGGATTTTGGTAGGATTGTTGTCTGTGGTTGTGTTGTTGCTTGGCCTGAGGTTGTGAGGAGGTTTGGTAGGGTTTTCGAGGTTGGTACTGGTGTTGGTAGGACTTGTTACTGTGTTTTGTCTTGTCGTGAGGTTTCTCTCTACGTTACTGTTGATGTGTGTGCTGAGGTTCTTGCTATTGCTCTCTACGATAATCCTATTCCTCACTTTCAGCGTGCTCTCTGGAGTCCTGTTATTAAGGTTATTCTAGGTGATGCCAGGGATGTTGTCCCTGTACTCTTGAGGGCTGGTTTTAGGTTTGATCACATTATTCATGATGGTGGTGTTAATCCTGAGAAGTCGTGGTATCTCTACACTCCTGATTTTCTTGAGAAGTTGGTTTCTCTCTTGAGGAGGGGTGGTACGATGTCTGTGTTTGGTGGTAGGAATCCTCGTGTTGTTGATAGGGTTTACAGGACGTTGAGGGAGCTTGGTCTTGAGGTTGAGACTGTGTCTTTTCCTGATGCTCCTGTTAGGGTGTTTCACTGCTGGAAGAGGTAGTTTTTGTCTGTAGGTACCCCAAGGTATATGTACTTGAGTGTAGTTCTTGCTCTCTGGTGTTGTGTCTGTGGGTGAGGTGGAGTTAGCTAAGTACTTGGTCTCTAAGTTCTTGTCTGAAGTGGTTCCTGTTCTTGAGCGTATTCCTAGTGATACTGATCGCTTTCTCTACTTCATTGCTTGGCTTTCAAGTGAGTTAGAGGGTAGGGGGTTGGGTAGGATCGTTATTGTTGGTGGTTTTGCTGTTGAGGTTCTTACTCAGTCTACCTATAGGACACTCGATGTCGATATCGTGGTTGAGGGTCCTGGTATCGATGTAGTTAAGAGGTTCCTGGAGTTGCTTTCACATGCGAGATCTGGTAGGGTGTTTGTTCTTCGTCTAAGTGCATTGGCTCGGAAGGGTATTGATGTAGTTGGTTCTAGCTATCGAAAGCCTAGAGATCCCATTGCTCTGCGTGTTGATGATTATCGTGTCTACATTGAGCCTCCTGAAGAACTTATTGTGACTTACCTATGTGCTTGGAAGTGCTGGAGGTCTCTTGAGGATAGGGATAAGGTATTGATTTTGCTTGGTGTTTACTGGGATAGAATTGATAGGGAGTACCTCGTCGAGAGGTGTAGGGTTGAGGGTGTTGAGGATAAGTTGTTTGAGGCTTTGAGGGTTTTAGGGTATGGTTGAGCTTACGTACTGTGAGTTGAGGGATAGAGCTATTCGTGAACTGGCTTGTGTCTTGTCTAGAGTGCTGTCGAGTAGGGGTGAAGTTGGTAGGTTTGGTTGTGGTTCTAGGAGGAGTGTTGAGGATTGTGTTAGATTGGTTGAGTTGTGTAGGGAGTTGATTAGTGTTCTTGAGAGGTGTGGTAGGATTAGGTTCGTGGTTGAGAATGGTAGGGTGAAGGAAATTGTGTACTCGGTGGAAGTGTGCAAGTCTTAGCTTGAAGTAATTACGTGATTTCTCTTGTCTCTCCAATTCTCTTGAGGAGGTACAGAGGTACATAGGATAGAGCTGCTACTAACGTTAGTGAAAGTATTGCGTAGTCTCTCCCGATGTAGTCTGCTATTGATGCTGCAAATGTTGCTGGTACAGCTACTACGTACATGAATGTCTTGCATGTCCCTACAGCATCTGCTAGGTACTTCATGAACTTACTGTACATTACGTATAGGGAGCAGGAGAGTATGTAACCAAAGGGTATGACCCAAGCTACAGCTATTACGTAGATATTTCTTGAGAGTGCTATGAGTACTCCATTAACTATGTGAAGTAAGATACCAAGTGTGACCCCCACCTGTGGACTGTACCTATCGATCATTCTCCCAATTACAGGTGCGAGCACTAGCTCAGTTAGTACAGCGAGAGCAGTTAGGTAGCTGTAAAATACCTCACTTCCAACTACATCCAGTACCTTAGCTCTAGCTAGACCCTCGATAGACCATATGGAGAACCAAGCAATTAACGTACAGGTATTGAGTAAAGCACATTCCTTCCTGAGAAAGCTGGTTCTTATGTCCTCAAGTAGTTCTGTAATCAGTGAGCTAGGTCTAGATCTGAGAACCTCTACCTCAGTCCTGTAAGATACTGCAATCACGAAACCATTGACTAGGTACCACAGGAGACATAGTAGCAAGACTATCCTTAGTCCAAGCATTTTGTAGAGAAATCCAGCAGATAGTGAGCCTAGTAGGTACATCACATCAGCTAAGCTCCACCAGATACCAAATCTGAAACCAGGTGATTCACGTCTCATGACCTCAGCTACTAGTGCTGGTACACCAATGCTCCACAGTGCAGTGCCGAGTATGGTAGCTAGCAACATGGTACTGATCTCGAGGTGGAGTATGGGTACAAGGAGTACTAGGGTTGAGGAGAACCAACCAACCAGAATGAACTTCTTCCTAGCGCTGTAGTAATCAGCTAGGAACCCCCAAAACTTTGAGAGTGCACTGAAGGCTGTAGGTAGAACTAGACCAAGTGAGAGAATTAGGTAACTCGGACTCTCTTCAACGAAGTAGAATGTGTAGGCTAAGGTGAGTAAGGCACCGGGATAAGCAGCAACGGAAGTACTCACTACCAGGATCCACCAATTTCGTTCTGAAGACTTGAGGTGTAGTGTCTCTCTCCAGGACATGGAAGTGAATGACTTGAATTTGTACCTAGCTAGGTGAGGTTGGTGTTGTGGCGGAATATTCCTTTACCTACATACCTCATCAATTACCTCAAGACATTGATTGTTGCTACCTTCTACGTAGTCTCTATTAGGTTTTTCTCTTCTTTGGGTGACTTCTTCAGCTAAGGTTGTAAAGTGATCTTGTTATTCTCTCTCTTGGTGATGAATCCTGGGGTTTCCCGATGTATGAGGATACGTCTATCGGCTGATCTCCAGATACTTCGTCAATTTACTGGCTACGTACCCTACTCCGTAGATCATTGTGAAGGTTACTGCTGTGTAGTGTGGTAGTAGGTAGTTCTCTGGTAGGTAGTTGGAGAGTTTGTAACCTATGTACCCAACTAGGAGACCTAGTACTGAACCAGTGATTCTCTCTACGTTACTGAGTTTACGTGTGTTAACTGTTTTCTGAAGTAGTATGTGTCCTATAGCTCCACCAATTAGTACGCCAATGGTTGTATACGCTATGGTATCTAGTGTACTCAGAATGTACGATATCATTAAGAGTACTAGTGCTGATAGTAGTGTGATCGCTAACTTTCTAATCCCTATCTGCCTCTCAATGAACTTCTTCAGTACCATTGCGAGGATTAGTACTATAGCTCCAATAGCTACACCACCAACTACATCTCTCAGATAGTGTACTCTCAGTACGATTCTGGAGTAGGAGATGAGAGATATGAGCACTATAGCTAGAGGTATTAGTGATCTATATTTCAAAGCTACATAACCCCAGAACGTAGTTGTCCCTAAGGCATGGCCACTAGGAAAGGCGTATCCAGATGCTTCGACTAACCACTGTGCTCTTGGTGGTCTCGGTAACTTTAGTACATTCTTCAATGTACCCCCCAACCACACAGTTGTCGATATGAGTACCATGAGCTCAATACCTAACACCCTGTCGATACCGTGGTAGATCAGTGGTAGAACACCTACGTAAAATACCTCATCACCTAGAATAGTTACAATCCTCCAGTAGCTAACCTCTACACCCAGTACGTATGCTACAACACATGAGATGACTAGCAATGTCGATAGTATGGTAGAGAGCATTAGAAGTAACCTATCTCGGGCACGCAATTTCGACACCTCACTGGAATGAAGCTTAATGAAGTATTTAATTGATTTAGCTTTTGAGTACACCTCCTGTTGGCTACAGTAAACAGTTAGTGTACTCATGCTATTGCTGTGTGCTACCTCATGAAGTCACTATCCCTGGTCTGCGTGTCTGATTACTGATAGTAATCACTGTATTGAGAGAGAGTTTTAATAATTGTTATCGTTGGTCATAGCTAGCTAGGGGGTGTATTCATGATTAAGGTAATTGATTTAACGCTTGATATTCATGATGGTATGCAAGTCTTTCCACTGTACGTACCACCGACTATTCGCTCATGGACGAGATTGGAATTACATGGCTTCTCGTCGAATTTACTCCTAATGGTTGAGCATACGGGTACTCACGTTGATGCACCAGCACACTTCATACATGGTGGAGCAACAATCGAGAAGCTTGATCTGGGTAAGTTCTTCGGTGACTGTATTGTACTCGATGTGAGGTATAAGGGTGCTAAGGAGTACATCACTAAGAGAGATGTTGAAGAGCTATTGAAGAGGTACGGTATTACATCACTTAGAGACTGGATTGTTCTCTTCTGTACTGGTTGGTCTAGGAGAGTTGGGTCTCCAGAGTACTTGACTTCACATCCTGCTCCTGATGCTGATTGCGCTAAATACTTAGTTGAGCTCGGTGTTAAGGCTGTCGGTATTGATGCACCTAGTATAGATCATCCAGAATCTACAGAGTTTCCAGTGCATAAGATACTGCTGAGTAGTGGAGTTGTTGTGTATGAGAATTTGGTGAATCTCGAGGTTCTCTGTGGTAGGAGGTGTAAGTTCTTTGGTGTACCTCTGAAAATCGTTGGTGGTACTGCGTCCCCAGTTAGGGCTTTCGCTATTGTTGAGGAGTGATTTTATGCGTGCGCAAGCTAGGTTTAGGAGATGTGTGGTTGAAGCTCCAGCAACAACAGCTAATCTAGGTCCTGGATTTGATGTCTTTGGTTTAGCACTGGATGTAGCGTATGATAGAGTCGAACTTGAGGTAATTTCTGATTCAGGTGGTGTAATTGAGATCCAGGTTGACGGTCCTTATGCATCAGAGGTTCCTGCAGATGCTAGCAGAAATACTGCAGCAGTCGCTGTTAGTGAGGTACTACGGGAATTGGGTATAGATGTTGGTCTAAGGCTTAAGTTGTGGAAAGGTGTTAGACCGAGATGTGGTCTAGGTAGTAGTGGTTCAAGTGCTGCAGCTGCTGTTGTCGCAGTAGCAAAGCTTCTACAGCTAGATCTACCTCCAGTAAAGCTGGTAGAGTATGCTGCTAGAGGTGAGGCTGTGGCTGCTGGTCATCCACATGCTGATAACGTAGCACCCTCAATACTCGGTGGCTTCACAGTTATTCGAAGCTATAGACCTCTAGACGTGATATCTCTTGAACCACCACCGAACCTAGGTATTGTCCTCGCTATACCGAAGATACCTGTACCCAAGGAGAAAACTAAATTTGCTAGGGAAGTACTACCTAAGTCTATCGAGCTAAGTAAGCTAGTACATAACGTAGGTCATGCAGTGTACATAGCACTTGGCTTTGCTCTCAAGGATGTAGATCTCATAGGTAAGGGTATGGATGATGCTGTAGTTGAGCCAGCTAGAGCTAAGTTGATTCCGGGCTACTACAATGTTAGGAAGCGAGCACTTGAAGCAGGGGCATCTGGTGTCGCCATTAGCGGTGCTGGACCAACAATGCTTGCTGTAGTTAACCTAAATAGGGTTGACCCAAAGGTAGTTGGGAGAGCTATGTGTGAAGGGTTTAGAGAGGTTGGTGTTGAGGCTGAGTACGTAGTTACAAGACCTTCTAGAGGTGCTAGGGTTCTAGTACTTGAGTGAAGTCAGGAGACGAGGTTCTCTTCACTTCTCTGCAGCGGCCAATTTCATCACTTCAGAGATAGTCACTGTTGAGGGGGTTCACTTACCTTACTCCATTA
>CAZYGV010000043.1:0-8537 GCA_964647155.1 uncultured Thermoproteales archaeon
ACCATTAACAGCACTGACCTACATAGCATCACTAGTACTAGCTGTGTACAATAACTTGTACTTAAAGCTATTTAATCACTATGTAGGGAGCTACAGTATAGAGTATACTGTGCTCACATACATGGTGACTCTAGGAGTCATAACTTCAACGATAACCATAACCTCTAGACTCGTAGACGTTAAGCTTAGAGCAGGAAAAAACTTAGCAGCAATACTAACAGTCACACTAGCAACACTACTACCAGTATCACTTCAACCAGTAGTGTACACAGCAGTCAAACTAGCTACCTCACAACCCCTAGCAACAATAGTTCTAACAATGCTACAACCAGTAACTCAAATACTAATTCTCCTCTTCCTCACAGCTGCAATATACGTGATAACTAACATCAAACTAGATAGATGCTTCATAATAGCAGCACTGCTCTACATAGTAAACACACTCATAAACGCACCAACAATACCACTACCAACCTCATGAAGAGAGTAGATTACAACTATGAACCCATACTCGAGATAGAGAATGACTACCACATAGTAGTGCTACCGAATGTGTACCCCCCAAGTGAAGATACCTGGTTAACCGCTGAATCCATTAGGGAACTAGCTAGAGAGGGACACAGATTCGACATTGGTATTGACATTGGCTGTGGTTGCGGTATCCTCTCACTCTACCTCACAGAAATCTGTAGAAAGGTGGTAGCGACTGACATAAATCCAGTAGCATGCTTCAATACCTTAGTAAATGCTAAGCTCAATTGTGTCGATATTGAGGTAATATGCACGGATACCTTAGAAGCGGTGAGAGATTTGAGAATAGACATTGTTGTGTCGAATCCACCTTATCTACCTGATAGCACGAGACCAAGGTACTGGATTGAGTACAGTTGGTATGGTGGTGTAGACGGTAGGAAGGTCATTGATAAGGTCTTGGAGTACGCTGTTAAGTACCTAAGACCAGGTGGCTATCTCGTACTTACTCAATCATCATACTCAGACATAGAGAAGACAGTAAGCATTTTGAGGAGGTACGGATTTGATATCATTAGACTTACGAAACGAAGCTATCAATTCTTTGAGGACATCATCTGTATCACAGCGGTGAGGTCATGACGGTAGATCGCGTTAGAATGAACTTTATCAAAAAGCTACTAAACACAGGTTACATTAGTGGTGAACACATACCAACCTCACTGATCCCAGTGATGAAGCAAGCTCAAGCACTTGGTCTTGTAGAGCTAGACGAAATACATAACTACATCAAGGTTCTTGATAGAGTTGGTCTCGTACTTACATTACTTGAGAAACGACTACTACCAACTGAAGAACTGACACTACTCTTAGATTGGAGAGAGTATGAGGAGCTATGTCGTAGAGTCTTAGAGGCATACGGCTTCACAACTCGTAGAAATTTGAGGTTTAAATTTCAAAGTAAATTGATGGAGCTAGATGTGGTAGGTATTAGAGGTCGTGATGTACTAGTATTTGAGTGTAAGAGATGGAGTACCAGATTCGGTAGGGAGGCTAGCTTGAGGAAAGAGGTTGTGGAATTCAGGAAGAAGGTAGAGCTATTTGCTAAGTGGATGAGGAAAAATGCCTGTAAATTATTCGATATTAGAGGTAAAACCAAGTTGATTGTTATTCCAGTACTCGTAACTATTTGGAATGGCAAAACCTTAGTCTTTGAAGGTATCCCACTAGTTCCACTCCATAGACTTAGATCATTTATCGATGAGTATATAAACTACATAGACTCACTAGCACACTACACCGTGAGTATTGAGTCATCACAGTGCTCATTGCTGTAACGGTAGTGAAGCTACTTGCTTCTCTTCAACACCAAGGTGAATGGTTATCTCACTTATGTCGGCACTATACTCAGCTACCCTCCTAATGCTATCTAGCACTATTCTCAACTCAGCTACAGTAATTGGCGATAGGTTTAGACCAACAATTTTGATCAGTAGCTCCTCTTCCTTGCTGGGGATCTGGAGTACACGATCCATAACTGATTGAGCTAGATCACCACTAACCTTCTGAAATGCCTTAATTGCATCATTGAAGATGCTTCTCGCATATTCAGCATATCCCATTATGCTCTTTGCTAGATCACTAGGTATCTTCTCCTCAATCTTCAACGCAGCACTAGCAATTTTTGAAGCATGATCGGCAATTCTCTCAATAGATTTAGCAACGATCCTATATCCTAGACACTGCCTTGGATCTTTTAGACCAATCTCTGTAAGAGCTTCCTTACCTAATACAGCTTTCTTCAGTTGCCTCACAGCTAACCAGTAGAACCTATCAACTTCGTCATCACGCTCTATTACATCTCTAGCCAAATCCTTCTTATTCTCAATTAATGACTTCAGGGCATCAAAGTACATAGCATCAGCAATTATAGCCATCCTCTCAACGAGCTTACTAATTGGTACCTCCTTGTAACTAACGAGACACTGAATGGTTAACTCATCACTTGATTCGCTAATGATCTCCGCACCAACCATCTTCCTCCTAACAATCTCCTTAACAGCTTTCCTCAACGATATGGTATTTGGACTAAATCTAACCTTAATGATGTCGTAACCAGCTACGAAGTGAGCAAGTATCATCCTCGTAATACGCTCAATACTTTGCTCTTTAGTAACATCCAGCACTATCTCCGATGGGAATATCTTCATACCCTTCTTAGGCACTAAAAGCAATGAGAGATCGGGTTGTGGTATTATTAGTACCTCCTCACCTGGCTTTAAATTCACTACCCTAACCCAATCCTTTGGCAGTGACACTATTAACGTAGCTCCACCAGTTAACTGAACCTTACGAACCTCTGGAGCTAACTTCATAGTAAACCCCTAGCCACATATAGGTATATTTGTCTAAGTATCTAGTCAACCTACTTATATACTTTATGGCTCTTAAGAGAGATATAGACGGTATTATTGTTAGATCTACTTTCTCAGTGGTAAATCAATGTAGGTCAACTACTCAAGACGTAGTTCTATCTGCCTTATAGCACCTACCTTGGGTAGGTAAACCTCTAGAACCCCATCTATTAACTTTGCTGTTGCAGCATCAGGATTCACTCTTGAAGGGAGCTTAACAACACGTCTAATTTTCTCAAATATTCTTTCTCTGATGATGAACTTCCTACCCTCCAATGCTTTTCTCCTACTTTCAGATATCTCAGCAACTATCTCGACAAATTCTTCACTGACACGAACTCTAACCTCATTCTTACTGAATCCAGGTAGGTCAACCCTGAGCACGTATGCATCACCAACATCCTCTAAATCAACTAGGACGCATGTTCTAGATAGTATCTCACTCCTAAGCTCTGGAACAGCATTAGCTATCTTGACCAGTTCTCGATCGATCGCATTTCTCAACTCATTAATTACCTTAACAAGTTCACTCAATTTCTCGCTCAAGGCCATACGGAGCACCGTTGTGAACTCCGATTAAACTTTTAATAGCGATTACCTCAACATGTCTTCGGGGTGTATAGTACATGGCATTAATAGAGGTACGATGGCACGGTCGTGGCGGTCAAGGAGTTGTCACTGCTAGTGAACTCCTAGCTAATGCAGCTATCTTCGAGGGAAAGTATGCACAGCACTTTCCTGAGTTCGGTCCTGAAAGAGCTGGAGCACCAGTTAGAGCATACACGAGAATAAGTGATGAACCAATAGAACTACATACAGGAATATACGAACCAGATATAGTAGTTGTAATAGATCCAACACTACTCGTGAACATGGACATTTTGCTCTCAGGTTTAAAGAGAGGAGGAGTATTTGTGATAAACATCAGTGAACCACCGAATGAGCTAAAGAACAAGTGTAAGGAGTTAAATGCTAAGCTCTACTACGTAGATGCTACGAAGATAGCATTGGACATATTCAAGAGACCATTCTTCAACACGCCAATGCTAGGAGCACTACTCAAGGCAACTGGAATAGTTAAATTAGAGTCCGTACACGAAGCAGTTAAGCGCAGGTTTAAACCTGAGGTAGCTGAGCTAAACATCAAGGCCATTAACAGAGCATTTGAGGAGGTGAAGTCCGCGTGAGCCTAGGTTCCTGGAAGGAAATGCCCATAGCTACCATAATACCTGAACCAGGTAATAGTGTAAAGTACAAGACAGGAAGCTGGAGAGCAGGTTTCAAACCAGTTATCGACCATAGTAAGTGTGTTAAATGTCTCATGTGCTGGATATATTGTCCAGAACCAGCAATCATAAGGAAGGAAGACGATAGTGTCGAGATAAATTACGACTACTGTAAAGGGTGTGGAATCTGTGCAAAGGTATGTCCACGCGGAGCAATTCAGATGGTTCCTGAGAGGTGAGGGTAATTGGGTAAGAGGATTGGATTAACCGGGAATGAAGCTGTAGCATACGCTGTTAAGCAAGCTGATGTGGATGTGATAGCAGCCTATCCGATAACACCACAGACGGTAATTGTTGAGAGACTTAGTGAGTACGTAGCTAATGGAGAGTTAGATGCCGCATTTGTACCAGTAGAGAGTGAGCACAGTGCGCTCTCGACAGTTGTCGGTGCAGCAGCTACTGGTGCAAGAGTATTCACAGCAACCTGTTCACAAGGTCTAGCACTCATGTGGGAGATCCTGTACATAGCATCAGCACTTAGACTACCAATAGTCATGAGCATAGCAGCTAGAGCACTATCAGCACCAATAAACATACACTGTGACTATAGTGACGTAATGGGTACGAGAGATGCTGGTTGGGTAACGCTATTTGCTGAGAACGTACAGGAAACTTACGACAACATAATACAGGCATTTAGAATAGCCGAAGATCCAGAGGTACTACTACCAGTGATGTGTGTACATGATGGCTTCATACTAAGTCACTGTCTCGAAGTAGTTGAGGTACTTGAGGATGGACAGGTAAGGAACTTCCTACCTAGAAGAGATAGACCAAATGTACTAGATCCATCAAAGCCCATAACTCTCGGACCTGTTGGACTACCTGACTCATACATGGAGTTCAAGAGACAGCAAGATGAAGCGATGAAGGTAGCGTACAGGAAGGTGAAGGAGGTTGGAAAGCTCTTTGGTGAGTTAAGTGGTAGGTACTACGACGTAGTACATGCATTTGGTGTCGAGGATGCTGATGTAGTAGCTGTGTGCATGGGTTCAGCAGCTGGAACTACTAGGTACGTCGCTAGGAAATTGAGAGAGAAGGGATTGAAGGTAGGTGTGCTCAAGATAAGGATGTTCAGACCATTCCCGAAGAATGAAGTGAGAGAACTACTGAAGGGCACGAAGCTAGTAATAGCTATGGATAGAGCAACTAGCCTAGGTGGAGCTGGTCACCCACTACAGATGGAGTTAGCAACAACGTTCTACACATGGAGACAGAAACCACTAATCATGAGTGTAGTCTATGGTCTAGGTGGTAGAGATCTAACTCCAATGGACATAGAAAGGATGTTCAACATAGCTCTCGAATACGCAAAGAAGGGTGAGGTACCTGAAGAAGCTCTCTGGTTAGGTTTAAGAGAGTAAGGAGGTGAGTAGTTTGGTATCTGTAGGTGTTGTGTGGCCATCCTTCCCTAAGGAAATCCGCACACTTAAGGACCTACCTAGAGAGGAATTACTAGCACCTGGACACAGACTATGTTCGGGATGTGGTGCTGCCATAGTAGCTAGAATGGCACTCAAAGCACTTAGAAGACCAACAATAGTCGTTGTACCAACAGGTTGTCTAGAGGTAGCTACAACAATTTACCCATATACATCCTGGAGAACACCCTGGATACACGTAGCATTTGAGAACGCAGCAGCTGTAGCCTCTGGTATTGAGGCTGCTTGGAAGATCCTGAAGAAGAAAGGTTACAGGAAGGAGGACATAGATGTACTAGTTCTAGGTGGTGATGGAGGTACATTCGACATAGGAATGCAAGCACTATCAGGAATGTTAGAGAGATTCCACGATGTAGTTTACATATGTTACGACAACGAAGCATACATGAATACAGGTATTCAGAGATCATCAGCAACACCACCAGGAGCTTGGACAACAACAACACCATTCGGTAAGGTATGGCCAGGTAAGCTAGAGAGGAAGAAGGATCTAATTGGTATAGCTGTTGCACACGGTATACCCTACGCAGCAACAATATCGATAGCGTACCCACTAGACTTCATTAAGAAGGTAAGGAAAGCACTAGAGGTAGATGGACCAGCAGTACTACACGCAATAGCTCCATGTCCGAGAGGTTGGAGATTCGATCCAAGTGAAACAGTGGAGATCGCTAGATTAGCAGTTGAGACAGGATTCTTCCCACTATATGAAGTCGAGAACGGTAAGCTAAAGATCAATGTAAGAAGGACAAAACCGGTTGAGGAATACCTGAAGAGACAAGGTAGATTTAGACACCTACTTGAGAGACCAGAGTATAGATCATTCCTTGAATGGATTAAGAAGACCATAGACGAAATGTGGGAAAGACTAGAGAAGCTAGAGAAGGCTGGTGTAGTCTAACTCATAAACTCTTTTCTCCTTTCTATACTCCTCTAACCCCATACATAGCCACAGGTGAGAGCTATTGACTAAAGTCAGTAGAGTCATACTCTTCCTCACTATACCATTCATAGTCAATATTCTGTGTACACTAGTTAACATTTTCACAATTCCACGGGAGATCTGGATACATACACCAGAGAGAGGAATTACGTTACTCATGATTAGGCTATACAGTTACCAGGTAGTGATTACATCAGTAACTGAAATCTTGCTAGCAATGTACCTACTTAAAGACCTTGGTATTAAGTTTAGTGACCTATATAGAGGTGATGTAAGGACTGTAAGGTGTATTGGGTGGATTGCTCTGCTAGTACTCTTCTGCGAAGGTCTCTTCTTTTTGGAATCACTGATCAATGCTAACCTGTACTACAGTGGTGATGTAGGTAAGTACTGGTCGTGGTGGTATGGCATGATTAAACACATACCTCTCTGGGCTAGGTACTTCAATGCACTTGTCATACCATTCATATCAGGTATATGTGAGGAAGTGATCTACAGAGCATACGGAGTGACAGTATTGGAAAAATTAGTGGGAATTAAGAGGGCAGTAATTATACAAGCAATAGCATTTGGAGTATTTCACGTATGGCCACTTCACGTACTAATAACATTTGTCATAGGGTTGGTCTTTGGACTAGTATATGTTAGGAGAAGGAAGTTAACTGTACTCACAGTAGCACACACTCTAGTTGATCTAATAGGCTTCTCCACCTTCATAGTACCTAGGTAAGGAGCTACCTCCTTAACCTTCTCCTCGTTGAAAGAACAGGAACCCTACCAAAGAATCCCATAGCAACCTCACTACCCGGCTCTTCAGGAACGAGAATCAACCTAAGAGCTTTAGGTCTACGAAATCTAGACACTAAAACCGCATAGTCACGAATTAGCATGAAGGTAGCTTCAAACTCCTCACTCATCGATATCGGTACCATATCTAGACCAGCAACAGAAATAGAAGAGTAAAACATTAAATCATAGAGATCAAGTACACCAGACCTAACGTACTCCTTAAGTAAATCATCTTCAGCAAGAGGAAGCATCACCTCACAATAACCAAGACCACCCATACCCTTAGCAACAGACCCCAAAATCTCATTAAGGAAATGAAGCAAGTAAACACAGCCAACACTACCCAATGGGCAACCCCACCACTCAAAAACTCTAGCAACACTCTTACTCAACCAAGGAGAGAGCGAGTAATCAATACCAAAGTGAGAAAAACCAACAGCACCAGCTAACCTACTCAGGAAATCCAAAAACTTTTCACCTAACCCCTTAAGGAAACTCACAAGAGATGAGTAATTAGGTTCAACAAATCGTAAATCATCCGGGTATAGAAGGGCTAAAGAAACAGCATTGCGAACATACTTAGTAGCTGGAAAGTACGGAGTTTCATACACATCACCGAACACAATAGCAAATCTCGTACAACCCCACCAACCAAGCTCTTCACCAATTCTCCGCAAAATCTTAGCTACATGAGATAGAGCATCATGAGATAGAGCATAATCCCATGGGACAAGAACCGAAGTAAAGAACTTTTCACTAACAGAAAGACCCTCAACAACCTCACAAACATCAGCACGAGAAAATGGACCCCAGTAAACAGCAAAGTAATCAGCACCAACATCATCACAAACCTCAGCTAACCTACCAACATAATCGACATCGACACCACCTAGATCACCAGGAAAAACAACACGATAAGAAAGACACTCAACACCAAACTCACGAACAAACTCACGAGCAACATCAATAACCTCACCCAACCTAGACACCAATCCTAAATCACAGTGGAAGCAGAGAGCCCTAATACAGACCATAGAAACCACACTCAAATACTCAAGGATCAATACCCCTACACTTCATAAACTCAAGAAACCTACCCATAACATTAATAAGTAGATCACACCACGAAGACAACCTCCCATGAATATCAGTAGGTGAGACACAGACGTAGTTATGAATCAAGATATTACAT